>NZ_JBJXIB010000098.1:0-23021 GCF_046115965.1 Janthinobacterium sp. CG_23.3
AACGCCAGCGCCAACTGGCGCACGCGCCCGGCGTCGGCGGCGTCGCGCAACTGCTGCAACAGCAGCGCCCGCTCCAGGTCGGGCCGGGTGGCGCCGGCCTGCAACTGGGCGCCGCGCTCGCGCACGCCGCGCGCGAACGCGGTTTCCACCTCGAAGACGCCCTCGTGCAAGCTGGCGACGATGTTCGCGGTGTTGCGAAACGCCTGGCTGGCCTGCTGCAAATCGAGCACCGCGACGTCGTCGCTGGCCTGCGCCAGGGCGGCCACCTGCGCGTCGAGCGCGGCCAGTTGGCGCACCATGTCGTCGTAACTGGCGCGCAGCGCCTCCGGCGAGGCGGCCACCAGCAGGCGGTCGCTGTCGCGGTCGATCAGCATGCTCTGTTGCAGCACATCCTGGGCGCCCTGCATGCGCACCAGACGCTGGTCGGCCAGCTCGCGGGTGGCGTCGCTTGAACTGCGCAGCGCGTAGACGGCGATGGCGCCGCCGCCGACGACCAGCATGGCCAGCGCCGACAGCGCCAGCGTGAACTGCACGCGCAGCGAGCGCGGCAACAGTGTGCGGGGAAAGGAAATGCGCATGTGGCCGCTCCGCTAGCGTTTCCAGATGCGCCGGTAGACGTCGCGGTAGCCGTTGTCGGGATCGTACTGGAAGCGCGCGCCGCCGTCGAAGCCGACGTTCTCGGCCGTGACCAGGTGCGCCGGCGCGACGAAGGCGCTGACGGGCTTGCCGGCGAACAGGCGATTGAGTTCGTCGACCACCTGCCAGCCCTGCGCGTTGAGCGGTTCGGCCACGGTGCCGGTCTGGAAAATATGCGCCTGGATGCGCATGAAGGCGGCGGCGCTGCCGTCGCCGGCCGACAACAGGCTGAGCGACTTGGCGGCCGCGCCGGCCCTGGTCAGCGCCGGCAGCGCGTAGTCGAAATACAGGTCGTTGATGGCCAGCGCGTGGGTCCAGCGCTTGCCGTATTGCGCCAGCCATTGCTCGGTCAGCGGCGCCATCTTTTCGGCGCTGTCGGAAATGGCCACGTCGCGCACCTCCAGCAGTGTGCAGCCGGGGCAGGCGCGGATGACGTCGGCCATCGCGTTGGCCTTGGCCATGGCGATGCCGAAGCGCGAGTCGGTCAGGATCACCACGCCGGCGCGCCCGTCCGACTGCGCCACCGCCGCCAGCGCCGTCACGCGCGCCACCTGCAGCGGGTCGGTGCTGACGTTCATCGCCACCGGCGTGCCGTCGATCGGGCCGGGTTTCGGGCCGGCGTGCCAGCCCACCACCGCCAGCTTGCGCTGGGCGAACGGCGCCAGCGCGGCGCGGCTTTCCAGAGCGTCCGAGCCGCACAGCACCAAGCCGTCCGGCCGCGAGGCCAGCGCCAGCGCCAGCGCCTTGGCGCGGCCGGCGGGCGAGCCGCCGCCGTCGAAAATCTTCAGGGTCCAGCCCATCACGGCGGCGGCCTCGCGCACGCCCTGGGCGACGCCGACCACGCCGCCGTTGCGCAAATCCTCGGCCATCAGGGCGATGTACTTGCCGGGCACGGCGGCCGGCCCGGTGGTCGGGCCGCTCCAACTGCCGCCCGGCAGCGTGGCCGTGGCGACGCGCGCGCGGGCCTGCTGCAAGCCGGCCGCGGCGCTCGCCGGCCCCTGGCAGACAGCGCTGGATGTGGCGAAGACACCACAGACGACGATCAAGGCGCGGGCGACCCGATGCCAAGTTTTCATAGCATGTCCTAGGGTGCTGGCCGGACCGTGGCAAACCGGGAATAGCTTGCCGAGAATCAACAATTATGGCCAACCCCATACTACCCGAAAAGCGCCGGCAAGTATGTAATTACGCGGACATGCGCGATTTTCCTTTCTCGGGTTAGCCCATCGCTGTCACACGAGGCGGATAACCCGGCTGGCGTCGGAGGGCGCGTGCCGCCGATCCGACCGACGTATTGCAACCATGTTGCGCCGCATCGCGCCGGAGCGCAGCCCGACGCTCAGGCGGCGAAGAAGTCGAGCAGTGTCAGCGCGACCACCTTAGTGGCCTTGCGCAAATCTTCCAGCTCCAGCCGCTCGTCGGCTTTTTTCGCGTTCGACTCCGGCACCGTGCGCGGACCGGCGCCGTACAGCACCGCCGGAATGCCGTGCTCGCCGTACAGGCGGGCGTCAGCGTACAGCGGCGTGCCCTGCGCCGGAATGGTTTCGCCGATGACCTCGAGCGCGTTCTTTTGCAGCTTGGCCACCAGTTGCTCGGAGCCGGGCAGCGGACGCAGCGCGTGCGACAGCAGCAGCCGCTTGATCTCGATGCGGATGCCCGGCTCGCCCTGCACCGCCGCCTCGATCATCGCGCGCACCTGCGCCTCGACCTCGACCGGATTTTCTTCCGGGATCATGCGCCGGTCCATCTTCATCACCACCTTGCCCGGCACCACGTTGGTATTGGTGCCGCCGTCAATGCGACCCACCAGCATGGTCGGCGAATCGATGCCGGGAACCGCCGACTTGATCTTTTTCAACCCCGGCAACTGGGCGTAGATGGCGCTCAAAATCTTGTTGGCGGCCTGCAAGGCGTCATGCCCGGTTTCCGGCATCGAACCGTGGCCGGCCTTGCCGTGCACGGTGATTTCCAGTTGCAGGCAGGCGTTGTGCGCGGTGATGATGTTGTAGCTGAAGCCGGCGGCGATGACGAAGTCCGGCTTGGTCAGCTTTTGTTCCAGCAGCCAGCCCGGCCCCAGCAGGCCGCCGAATTCCTCGTCGTAGGTGAAGTGCAATTCCAGATTGCCCCTCAGCGGCACGCCCAGCGCCTCCAGCGCCCGGGCGGCGAAGATATAGGTGGCGAAATCGCATTTCGAGACGGCGGCGGCGCGGCCGTAGATGTGGCCGTTGTCGATCACCCCGCCGTATGGCGGAAAGGTCCAGCCGTCGCCCGGCGGCACCACGTCGCCGTGGGCGTTCAGCGCGACCGTCGGGCCGCCGGCCAGGTAGGGGCGGCGCACGATCAGATTGGTGATGCTTTCCATGCCGTAGTCGGTGACGGTTTGCTGCGGCACCACATGCTTTTCGGCGTGCCAGCCGAATCCCTGCAGCAAGTCGGCGACGGCGTCGGCGTGCGGCGCGTTGTTGCCCGGCGGCGTGTCGGTCGGCACCTGGATGACCTGTTGCAGGAAGGCGATTTGCGCGTCGAAATGGGCGTCGATCCAGTCAGTCAGTTGCGCGCGTGCGTTGCTCATTCTGTTTCCTTGGCGGTGATAGGTGAATACCGCGTTAAAGTTGATTTTGATATGTTGTCGACGTCGGCTTACTTGGCGCCGGACTCGAACCAGGCGCCCAGCAACGCGCGCTCCGCGTCGGTCATCTGCGTCAGGTTGCCAATCGGCATGGCCTTCAACTGCACGGCCTGCTTGTAGATTTGCTCCGAATGCTGGCGGATCTGCGCCGCCGAGTCGAGCATGACGCCGGCCGGCGCCGTCGCGAAGCCCGGCTGGGTCGGCGCGGCCGCGTGGCAGGTGGCGCAGCGCTGGGTGACCACCGCCTGCACCTTGGCGAACTGCGCCGCCGGGTCGTTGGCGGCGCGCGCCACCGGCGCCGGCGGCGCGATCGCCACCGCCACGCCGACCAGCAGCGCCACGCCCAACAGCGGATAGCCCCACACCACGCGGCCCTTGTGGCGCAAATTGAAAAAGTGGCGGATGAACACGCCCGCCGCCATGATACAGGCCAGCACCAGCCAGCCGCGCTCGTTGCGGTAGGTCATCGCGTAGTGGTTGCTGATCATGATGAACAGCACCGGCAGCGTGAAGTAGTTGTTGTGCACGCTGCGCTGCTTGGCGCGCTGGCCGTGCACCGGGTCCGGCAACTTGCCGGCCGCCATCGCCTCGACCATCTTGCGCTGGCCCGGGATGATCAGCATCAGCACGTTGCCCACCATGATGGTGCCGATCATCGCGCCGACGTGGATGTAGGCGGCGCGCCCGCTCAGCAGATGCGTCAGCGCGTAGGCCGCCGCCACCACCAGCGCGAACACCACCACGCCGAACCACAGCTCGTGCCTGGCCAGCGGCGAACGGCACAGCAGGTCGTAGACGGTCCAGCCGAGCGCCAGCATGCCGACGCCGACGCCGATCGCCTGCCAGCTGCTGAGGTCGGCCACCGACTTGTCGATCATCATCGCCTGGGCGTTGAAGTAGTACGCGATCGTCAGCAGCGCGATGCCCGACAGCCAGGTCGAGTAGGCCTCCCACTTGAACCAGTGCAAATCCTTCGGCAACTCGGCCGGCGCGACCAGGTATTTTTGCGGATTGTAGAAGCCGCCGCCGTGCACCGCCCACAACTCGCCCGAGACGCCCTTCAGCGCCAGCGGCGAGCCGGGGGCCGGCGCACGGATCGAATTGTCCAGCCAGACGAAGTAAAACGAGGCGCCGATCCAGGCGATGCCGGTAATCATGTGCAACCAGCGCACGATCAGGTTGAGCCACTCGAGGCCATAGGGGATCAGGTAGGCAAACACATCCATAAAATTCCTTCAGTCGACGCTGGGCTTGATTGGGGGTAACTTACACAAGATAAACCGAATTGGCGCACGAAATAGGAAATCTATCGTATATTTAACATATTCGAAATAATATAGCCGAGGGTGCCCTACACGATGTCCAGCCTGCCGCAACACCTCGACCTGCACCTGATCCGCATCCTCTACCTGCTGCTGGTGGAAAAAAACGTCTCGCGGGTGGCGCTCAAGCTGAACCAGCCGCAGCCGTCGATTTCGGCCTCGCTGCGCAAGCTGCGCGAACTCACCGGCGACCCGCTGCTGGTGCGCGGCGCGCGCGGCATGGTGCCGACCCAGCACGGCGAGAGCCTGCTCAGCCCGGCCAAGAAAATCCTCGACCAGACCGAAAGCCTGTTCGTCAAAAAGACCCCCTTCGTCGCGCAGGAAGAGGCGCGCACCTTCCACATCGCCGCGCCGGACTACCTCGACAGCCAGTTCCTGCCGAACGTCGTCGCCGTGCTGCGGCGCGGCTCGCCGAAGAGCCGCGTGGTGCTCCACAACCTGGGGCCGGGCATCGACCACGTGCGACTGTTGTCGGACGGCGACATGGACCTGGTCATCGCCAACTGGGACGAGCCGCCGGCGCACCTGCACATCTCGAAGCTGTTCGAAGACCCGATCATCTGCACCATGCGCGCCGAGAGCGCCTACGCCAAGCGCACCGCCAGCGACGCCATGACGCTCGAGGACTACCTGAGCCTGCCGCACGTGGCGCCGTCGCAAATGATGCCCGGCTACCACGGCGTGATCGACGCCTTCCTTGAAAAGCAAAACTTGCAGCGCAACGTCGTCGTCGAATCGGCCTACTTCGGCCTGATCCCCTACATGCTGACGCAAACCGACCTGGTGCTCACCACCGGGCGCCAGTTCATGCGCTTCTACGAAAAAACGCTGCCGCTGAAAAGCTTCACGGTGCCGCTGAAATTCCCGCCGATGCGCTTCTACCAGTTGTGGCACCAGCGCGTGCACCAGGCGCCCGAGCACAAATGGCTGCGCGACCAGATCAGCGCGGCGGCCAAGGCGCTGGTCATCAAGTAGGCATCAAGTAAGCGCGCGGCGCGCCCCACCGGGCCGCGCGGGTCACGCCGCCAGCGTCTCGCCCCAGGCGTACAAATCGCGCAGCACCGGCTGCAGCGCGCAGCCGCGCGGCGTGAGCGAATACTCGACCCGCGGCGGCACCTCGGCGTAGACCTTGCGCAGCACCACGCCGTCGGCCTCGAGCTCGCGCAACTGCTGCGTCAGCATCTTCTGGCTCACCGGCGGGATATTCTTCTTCATCTCGCCAAAGCGCAGCGTGCCCTCGCTCAGCATATGCAAAATGATCGGCTTCCACTTCCCGCCGATCACATCGAGCGCCGCCACCATCGGGCAGGCGAGCGGATTGTCCGTGTGCCAGTCCTGTTCCATGACTCTCCTTTTTAGTGACTACGTTACTAAATTGTGCCTACTTGTTTAAATATCGCCCGCATTCCAGAATACGCGCTCCGCTGCCGCGCAGCGCCTACAGAGAGCGCCATTATGCCCCTGCCGCACATCATCCGCATCGCCATCCTACCGTTCGGCATGGTCAACTGCCACCTCATCGTCGGGCCGCAAGGCTGCATCCTGGTCGACACCGGCCTGCCCGGCTCGGAGGCGAAAATCGGCCGCGCCCTGCGTCGCCACGGCATGCGGTTCAGCGACATTCGATTGATCGTCGTCACCCACGCCCATGTCGACCACGCAGGCAGCGCCGCGCGCCTGCGCGAGCTATCCGGCGCCCCCATCGTCGGCCACGCCGGCGACATCGACTACTACCAGCAAAGAAAAACCATGACGTTCTGCTCGACCGGCTGGTTTGGCCGGCTGTTCCTGAAAACCGGCCTGATACTGCAACCCTACACGCCGTTCCAACCCGACGTCCTGCTGGCCGACGGCGCCAGCCTCGACCTGCAGCGCTTCGGCGCGGCCGGCGCCGTCAGGCACACGCCGGGCCACACGGCCGGTTCGATCTCGGTGCAACTGGCCGGCATGGCGGTGCTGGCCGGCGACTTGCTGGCGTCCGGGATACTATTGGGCGGCATCGTCAGGACCGGCAAGGCGATGCGTCCGCCGTTTGAAGACGACCCGCACGCCGTGGCCGACGAATTGCAGCACATGCTGGACGGCGGCGCGCACACCTTTTACATCGGCCACGGCGGCCCGCTGCGCGCCGCCGCCGTCGCGCGCCACGTGAAGGCGCTGCGCGCGCTGCCGCCACCGCAGCGGCCGGCGCCGGCGCCGGGCTGCTGCCGCTGAGCGCCCGGCCGCGCGCATGCCCATATAAGGCGCGGCAGAGATGCCACATCAGCGCCCACGTATATCCGGACTATCGACAACGATATATGATCGGCTCTTGCATGATCGGATAAAAAACCATGACGACACTGACAGAACTGAACGGCTGTGACCAGGCCAGCTTCATCGAGCACCTGCGCGGCATCTACGAACACTCGCCATGGATACCCGAGCGGGCCTTCGCCTGGCGCCCGTTCGCCAGCGCCACCGCGCTCAAGCAAGCCTTGCAGCGCGCCGTCAACGGCGCCAGCGTCGACGAGCAGCTGGGCCTGATCCGCGCCCACCCTGAGCTGGCCGGCAAGGCCGCCATCGCCGGCGAGCTGACCGCCGAATCGACCGACGAACAAACCAAGTCCGGCCTGAACCTGTGCAGCGCCGACGAATTCGCCGCGCTGCAGCGCCTCAACGCCGACTACAACGCCAAATTCGGCTTCCCCTTCATCCTCGCCGTCAAAGGCCCGGACGGCAACGGCCTGACGCGCCAGCACATCATCGCCACCTTCACGCGGCGCCTGAAGCAGCAGCGCGGCGACGAAATGGCCGAGTGCCTGCGGCAGATCAAGCGCATCGCCGAACTGCGCGTCAACGCCCTACTCGACTGCCAACTCGAATTCGGCCCCACCATCATGCAATGGTCGGAAACCCTGGCCGGCTGGAGCGACAGCCCCGACAACCTGACCTGCGCCTACCTGACCGAGGCGCACATCCAGAGCGCCGCGCAACTGGCCGAGTGGATGCGCGCGGCCGGCATGCAGGTGCGGATCGACGCGGTCGGCAACGTCGCCGGGCGCTACCTGTCGCCCCTGCCGGGGGCGAAAACCCTGATGACCGGCTCGCACTACGACACCGTGCGCAACGGCGGCAAATACGACGGCCGCCTCGGCATCCTGCTGCCGATCGCCATTGTCCAGCACCTGCACCAGCGCGGCGAAACGCTGCCCTTCCACTTTGAAATCGTCGGCTTCGCGGAAGAGGAAGGCGTGCGCTTCAAGAGCACCTTCCTGGGCAGCAACGCCGTCACCGGCCGCTTCGACCTGTCGCTGCTGGAGCAAACCGACGCCGACGGCGTCAGCATGCGCGAGGCCATCGCCGCCGCCGGCCACGACGTCGGCGCCATCCCGGCCATCGCCCGCGACCCGGCCGACCTGCTCGGCTACGTCGAGGTGCACATCGAACAGGGACCGGTGCTGCTCGAACGCGACCTGGCGCTGGGCGTGGTCACCGCCATCAACGGCAGCTCGCGCTACCTGGTCGAGCTGGGCGGCCTGGCCAGCCACGCCGGCACCACCCCGATGACGATGCGCAAGGACGCCGCCGCCGCCGCCGCCGAAATCGTCCTGCTGGTCGAGCGCCGCTGCGGCAGCGGCGCATCGCTGGTCGGCACCGTCGGCCAGTTGCACGTGCCGGGCGGCTCCGTCAACGTCATTCCGGGCGCCTGCAAGCTGTCGCTCGACATCCGCGCCGCCGACGACGCGGTGCGGCTGGCGGCCGTGGCCGACATCCTCGACGGCATCGCCGCGATCTGCGCGCGGCGCCAGATCGACGCCGACGTCAAACAAATCGTCTCGGCCAGCGCGGCGCCGTGCGCGCCGTGGCTGATGCGGCAACTGGGCGAGGCGGTCGAACGGGCCGGCCTGCCGCGCTTCGAGCTGGCCTCCGGCGCCGGCCACGACGCCATGGCGATGGCCGCCGTGACCGACGTGGCGATGCTGTTTACGCGCTGCGGCAACGGCGGCATCAGCCACAACCCGCTGGAAACGATGACCGCCGACGACGCCGACATCGCCGCCCAAGTGCTGCTCGACTTCCTGCGCCGCTTCCAGCCGAAGGCGTGATTCGTAGGTCGGGTTAGCCCATCGGGCGCAACCCGACTGGCGTCGGCAGCGGCTAGGCGTCGGACGACGCTCTGCCAATCCGACCTAGGGGACCTGCCGCGCCCGCCCCAAAGCGGGGCGAAAAACCGCACGCTAACGGTGCGCCGTCCCGCGCCCCGCCCGGCCGCCGCAATTTTTACCCATACGTATCAAGCCACTACACAAACCGCACCAAAATGGAACGAATCTTGCTTTAGTTTGTAGCAGTCATTTAATTCTGCACAATTATTGGGAGAATCTTCAGCATGGACGCACAAAAAAACGGCGCCGACGCCCTCTTCATCCTGCTCGGCGCAATCATGATCCTGGCCATGCACGCCGGCTTCGCGTTTCTCGAACTGGGCACGGTGCGCAAAAAGAACCAGGTCAACGCCCTGGTCAAGATCCTGGTCGACTTCGCCGTCTCGACCATCGCCTACTTCTTCGTCGGCTACGGCATCGCCTACGGCGCCCACTTCTTCGGCAGCGCCGCAACGCTGAGCGCCCAAAACGGCTACGAACTGGTCAAATTTTTCTTCCTGTTGACGTTTGCGGCGGCGATCCCGGCCATCATCTCCGGCGGCATCGCCGAGCGCGCCAAGTTCTATCCGCAACTGGCGGCCACCGCCGTGCTGGTCGGTTTGGTCTATCCCTTCTTCGAAGGCATCGCCTGGAACGACCGCTTCGGCGTCCAGGGCTGGCTGCAGGCCAGCTTCGGCCACAAATTCCACGACTTCGCCGGTTCCATCGTCGTGCATGCGGTGGGCGGCTGGGTCGCGCTGCCGGCGGTGCTGCTGCTGGGCGCGCGCCGCGGGCGCTACACGAAGGACGGTGCGGTCGCCGCCCATCCGCCGTCGAACATCCCCTTCCTGGCGCTGGGCGCCTGGATCCTGACGGTGGGCTGGTTCGGCTTCAACGTCATGAGCGCGCAAACCCTCGACAACATGAACGGCCTGGTGGCGGTGAACTCGCTGATGGCGATGGTCGGCGGCACCCTGGTGGCGCTGGTGATGGGCAAAAACGATCCGGGCTTCGTCTACAACGGCCCGCTGGCGGGGCTGGTGGCGGTATGCGCCGGCTCCGACCTGATGCACCCGCTGGGCGCGCTGATCACCGGCGGCATCGCCGGCGCCATCTTCGTCTGGATGTTCACCTGGACCCAGAACAAATGGAAAATCGACGACGTGCTGGGCGTGTGGCCGCTGCACGGCCTGTGCGGCACCTGGGGCGGACTGGCGGCGGGCATCTTCGGCGGCAAGGCGCTGGGCGGCATCGGCGGCGTCTCGTTCATGTCGCAACTGCTGGGCAGCGCGCTCGGCATCGCCATCGCCGTCGCCGGCGGCGCCATCATCTACGGCGTACTGAAAAAAACCGTCGGCATCCGCCTCGACGCCGAACAGGAATTCGACGGCGCCGACCTGTCCATCCACAAGATCAGCGCCACCCCCGAGCGCGACTGAACGGGGCACGTTTTGCCTTAGAAGAGCTGGTCGACGCCGATGGAGACGCCGGTCTGGCCGGTCTGGCCGCCGATGCGCGAGCGGCCGCTCAGTTTGGCGTGGTCGATGTCGGCGTACAGGTTGGCGCGCTTGGACAGGTAGTAGACCGCGCCGACCATGTAGAGTTTGCGCGCGCCGCCTATGCGCGCCACCGAGCTTGTGGTCCGGTAGTAGGCGGCGCTGACGACGGTTTGCGGCGCCACGTCGACGCTGATGCCGCCCCAGGCGTTTTTGGAGGCCAGGCCGAGCGCTTTGGCGGTGTTGGTGCCGGCGCCGCCGGCTTTTTCGCCGGGCGCGGGTGGTGCCGACTGCCCGCCGCGGTGGCCGCGGCCGGCAGTGTTGAACATGTCGACGTCGACAGGGCGCGGCTCTCCCGCGCCGCGCGCCGGCGGCGATTGTCACATCGGTGGGGGAGCGGGCGCCGGGTCCGCGCGGCGTCAGCCGGCCGGCGCTTCCAGGTTGCGCACCAGGACCAGCGATTCGCCGCGGCAGATGGTGCGCCCGTCCGCGCCGGTGAGTACGCTGGACAGGTTGACCAGGTCCTTGTCGGCGCGCAGGCGGACGATTTCGACTTCGGCGGTGATGCGTTCGCCGACGTAGGCCGGCGCGACGAAGCGCAGCGTCTGCTTCATCCAGCCGGTGCCGCGCCCCGGCAGGCGGGTGCCGAGCAGGTCGGAGAACAGGCTCGCCAGCAGCGGCGGCGGCACCAGGCGGCCGGCGAAGCCGTGGGCGACGGCCCAGTCGTCGCTGTGGTGCAGCGGGTTGCAATCGCCGGTCAGCGCCGCGTAGTCGGCCAGGTCGGCCTCGCCCAGGGTGCGCTCGGCGCGCGCGCGCATGCCGCGGCGCAGTCCGCGCAGTTCGTCGTCGCCGCCGCCGACCGCCCCGGTGTCGGCGGCGGCGTCGTTGGCGCCGGCCAGCGCGGCGGCGCCGCCGCTGTTGCTCACGCGCGCGCTTCCCTGCGCGGTGACGATGGCCGCGCCGCCGGCCTGCTTGCGTACCACCGTGCTGAAGCTGCGGCTGCCGTCGCCGCGCCCGGGCAGCGGCGTGACCAGCACCTCCACATCGTCGTGCGCGAAGCTGGGGTTGGGGAACATCAGTTCCTGTTCGAGCTGCAGCATGCCGGCGCCGGGCAGCGCCTCTCCCAGCGCGCGGTAGATCAGGCCGTACAGGAACATGCCGTGCGCGACGGTGGCGCCGAAGTGGCTGCGGCCGGCGAATTCCGGGTCGCAGTGGATCGGGTTGTCGTCGCCGCTCAGCACGGCAAAACGGTCGAAGTCGCTCTGTTGCAGCGTGCGGCGAAAGCCGGATGGGACGGAGCTCATCGCGCGCCTCCTTGTCGATTACCGAGATCGGCGAATTGGCTGCGCAGTTTGTGTTTTTCGAGCTTGCCCGACGGCGTGCGCGGCAGCGTGTCGACGAACACCACGTGGCGCGGCACCTTGTAGCCGGACAGGCGGCCGCGGCAGAACGCTTGCAGCTCGGCCGGCGCCAGCGGCTGGCCGGCCTTGAGCACGACGATGGCGGCGCCGACGTCGCCCCATTTGGCGTCGGCCACGCCGATGACGGCGGCGTCGGCGATTTGCGGCATTTGGAACAGCACGTTTTCAACTTCGGCCGGGTAGACGTTTTCGGCGCCGGAGATGTACATGTCCTTGGCGCGGTCGACGATGTAGTGGTCGCCCTCGTCGTCGAAGTAGGCGACGTCGCCCGAGCGCAGCCAGCCGTCGACGAAGGCTTCGGCGCTGGCCCGCGGCAGCTTCCAGTAGCCGGGCGTGACGCCCGGCCCCTGGATGTAGAGTTCGCCGCGCTGGCCGGGGCCGGCGTCGCCGCCGTCGGCCAGCACCACCCGCGTGCGCATCGAGCCGACCGGCCGGCCGATGCTGCCGGTCTTGCGCCGGGCGGTGGCCTCGTCGCAGATGAACACGGTGGGTCCGGTTTCGGTCATGCCGAAGCCGAAGCAAATGGTCACGCCCTTGGCCTGGTACAGTTCGAGCAGGCTGTGCGCCATCGGCGAGCCGCCGGCCGACCAGTGGCGCATGGAGCGGAAGCGCGCGGCGGCGAAGCCGGGATGCTGGCTCAGCATCAGATAGACCGCCGGCACGCCGAGGAACAGCGTCACCGTGCTGTCGAGCAGTTCGAGGGTGGCGCCGGCGTCGAATTGCTGCATGATGTGGACCGTGCCGCCGGCGTGCAAGACGGGATTGGTGTACAGGTTCAGGCCGCCCGTGTGGAAGAACGGCAGCACGTTGAGCAGCACGTCGCGCCGCGACAGGCCGGTCGCCAGCATTCAGTTGACGGCGTTGAAGTAGACCATGCCGTAGGTCTGCATCACCCCCTTCGGCTTGCCGGTGGTACCGGAGGTGTAGAGCAGGTGCCAAAGTTCGTCCATGCGGCGCGGCGGCATTTCGATGACGCGGCCGGCGGCGCCGGCCAGGCAATCCTCGTAGGCGCGCGCGGCTCCCCCCTCTTGCGCCGCGCCGATCACCACCGCCCGCTGCGCCTGCAGGCCCGGCAGCTGCGCCCGCAGCGCCTCGGCGGTGGCGGCGAAGGGCTGGCCGTACACCAGCACGGCCGGGTCGGCGTCCCGCAAAATCGGCAGCAGCTCGGCCGGCGCCAGGCGCCAGTTCAGGCAAACCATCACCATGCCGGCCTTGGCGCAGCCGTACAGCAGCTCCAGGTAGTCCGACGAGTTATGCGCCAGCACCGCCACGCGCGCCCCCGGTTGCAGGCCGGGCCGCGTCAGCAGGTAGTCGGCGACGCCGCTGGCGCGCGCGTTGAACTGGCGGTAGGTCCATGCGCGCCCGCTGGCAAGGTCGACCAGCGCGGTCTTGTCCGGCGTGTTTTGTGCTTGCTTGTGCAACCAGTCCACTACATACATATGCGACTCCCTCCAATGCCAATATCAATGTTTGCCGCGCAGGCGACCGACTATGCCGCTCGGGAAAAAGTACACGCTGAGGATGAACAGCACGCCCAGCCACAGCAGCCAACGGTCCGGATGGAACAGCGCCGCCAGCGGCGGCGCCGCCTCCAGCGCGCCGCTCAGCAGCGTCATGCCGTCTTGCAGATAGTTTTGCGCGATCACGAAAATGGCCGCGCCCAGCGCCGCGCCGTACATCGAGCCCATGCCGCCGATGACCACCATCAGCAGGATGTCGACCATGATGGCGAAGCTGAGCGTGGTGTCGGGGCCGACGTAGCGCAGCCATAGCGCGTACAGGATGCCGGCGGCGCAGGCCAGCAGCGCCGCCAGGCAATTCGCCACGGTGCGGTACAGCACCGGGTTGTAGCCGATGGCGGCGGCGCGGAAGTCGTTTTCGCGGATCGCCTGCAGCACCTTGCCGAACGGCGAATTGACCACCCGCAGCGCCAGCAGGAACAGCGCCAGGCTGCAAAAAAACACCAGGTAGTAGCTCAGCAGCTTGCCGCTCCAGTCGACGCCGAGGAAGGGCTGCTCGAGGAACCGCGTGGCCGGCGACAGCAGCGCCGGCGGCTTGAAGCTGAGGCCGTCCTCGCCGCCGGTGAAGGCGGAAAACTGCGACGCCAGCGTGGCGAAGAAGGACGCCAGCGCCAGCGACATCATGGCGAAGAAAATGGTGCGCACGCGCAGCGACAGCACGCCCAGCAGCAGGGCCAGCAGCAGCGCCAGCAGCAACGCCGCAGCGGCGCCGGCGGCCAGCGCCAGCCAGTCGCCCTCATGGCGCGCCATGGCGATGCCGACGCCGTAGGCGCCGATGCCGAAGAACATGGTGTGGGCGAAGGAGACCACGCCGGTGTAACCCAGCAGCAGGTCGTAGCTGGCGGCCAGCACGATGAAGACGCAGATCTTGGCGGCGACGTTGAGCGCGCGCGTGCCGGGGAACAGGAACGGCGCCAGCAGCAGGCCGACGCAGACTAGCAGCAGCAAGGCCGCCAGGACGCGGCTGCGCGGGGCGTCGCCCGACAGCGCGCCGGGGAGCAGGCGGGCCATCATCGCGACGTCACCGGAAACAGGCCCTGCGGACGCCACAGCAGGATCAGCACCATCAACAGGATGTTGGCGCCCAGCGCCACCTTCGGCGCCAGGAAGCCGGCGTAGTTGGCGGTCAGGCCGACCAGCAGCGCGCCGGCGAAGCAGCCGCCAACCGAGCCGAGGCCGCCGATGATGATGACGATGAAGATCAGCACCATCAGTTGCGCGCCCAGCGCGGCGCTGACGCTTTCCTGGTACAAGCCCCACAGCACCCCGCCCAGCCCGGCCAGCGCGGAGCCGGCGACGAAGACGCCGACGAACAGCACGCCGACGCGGTAGCCCAGCGCTTCCACCATCTCGCGGTCCTGCACGCCGGCGCGCACCAGCAGGCCGATCTTGGTGCGGTTCAGTACCAGCCACATGGCCGCGAAGACCAGCAGCCCCAGCGCCACCGCCAGCAGGCGGAATTTTTCGACCGCGACGTCGCCGACGATCCAGGCGCCGCGCAGGCTGGCCGGGCGCGGCAGCGGAATCTGCTCCGGCCCCCAGATGACGTGGATCAGCTGCTCGGCGACGATCAGGCCGCCGGTGGTGACCAGGATCTGCGTCAGATGGCTGCCGTAGACCGGGCGTATCATCAGGCGCTCGACGCCCCAGCCCAGCAGGCCGGTGACCAGCGCCGCCACCAGCAGCGCGACGCCGACGGCGCCGCCGTTGAGCAGCAGGCTGTCGGCCTCCATCCAGCCCGCCATCCGCCGCAGCACGCTGGTGGCCACAAAAGCGCCGACGGCGATAAAGGCGCCGTGGCCGAAGTTCATCACGTCCATCAGGCCGAACACCAGGGTCAGGCCGCTGGCCATGATGAAGATCATCATGCCCATCGCCAGCCCGGCCACGGTCAGCGTGATCCAGGTCGGCAGGCCGGGCAGCAGCGGCAGGGCCAGCAGCATCAGCGCCGGCAGCACCAGCTTGGGCAGGTTCTGGTCGAACGCCCGCAGGCGGCTCGCGGCCATCACGCGCCCTCCCCGGCGCGCGCCGGGGCGGCGCCCAGGTGCAGGCCGAGCAGGCGCTGCTGCAGGTCGGGGTCGGCCGCCAGTTGCGCCATGCCGCCATGGTGGACCACCCTGCCGGCGTCCATCACCGCCACCGTGTCGCCCAGCGCCTGCGCCACCGCCAGGTTCTGCTCGACCAGCAGCACCGTCGCGCCCTGCTCCTTGAGCGCGCGCAGCGCCGCCACCATGCTGTTGACCATCACCGGCGCCAGCCCCTTGGAGGGTTCGTCGAACATGTACAACTGGCGCGGTTCGATCAGCGCGCGGCCGATCGCCAGCATCTGCTTCTGGCCGCCCGAAAGCTTGCCGGCCGGCTTCTCCCAAAACTGTTTGATCGAGGGGAAGAGCTTGACGATCCACTCCAGGCGGGCGCCGTCCATCGGCCCGCTGCGCGCCGCCAACAGCATGTTTTCGCGCACCGACAGGTCGCTGAAGATGCCCATGTTCTCCGGCACGTAGGCGATGCCGCGGGCGGCGATGTCGGCCGTGCCGACGCCGCACAGCGAGGCGCCGCCGAAGGTGACGGACCCGGCGCTGGCGCGCCACAGCCCCATGATGGTGCGCAGCGTCGTGCTCTTGCCGGCGCCGTTGCGACCCAGCAGCATGGTCAGTTGGCCGCGCGGCACCTCCAGGTCGACGCCCTGCAGAATGTGGTAGGGACCGATGTGGGTGTGCACCCCGGCCAGCGTCAGCAGGGGCGCGTTCATGCCGCCTCCTCCAGCGCCACCTCGGCGCCCAGATAGGCTTGCCGCACCACGCGCAGGCGCATCACCTCGGCCGGCGCGCCGTCGGCCACCAGCTCGCCGTGGTTGAGCACGATGACGCGGTCGGCCAGGCGCTCGACCACGTCCATCTTGTGCTCGACCAGCAGGATGGTCTTGTCGCGCCGCGCCTGGATCCGCGCGATCAGCTCGAGGATCACCGGCGCCTCGTCGTGGCTCATGCCGGCGGTCGGTTCGTCGAACATGAACACCTGCGGCTGCATCGCCAGCAGCAGGCCGACCTCCAGCTTGCGCTGGTCGCCGTGCGACAGCGCGCTGGCCGGCGTCTCGCGCCGCGCCGTCAGGGAAATCTGTTCGAGGATGTCGTCGGCCTCCTCGATCAGGTGGCGCTGGCTGAACCAGGTCGTCAGCAGGCGCAGGCCGATGCGGTGGCGCACCTGCAGCACCAGGCGCACGTTTTCCAGCACCGACAGGCGCGGAAAAAGATTGGTCAGCTGGAAGGCCCGGCCCAGGCCGCCGCGGGCGCGCGCGGCGGCGCCGTGGCGCGTCAGGTTCTCGCCGTTCAGCAGCACCTCGCCGCCGCTGGCCGGCAACTGGCCGGAGATCAGATTGAAATAGGTGGTCTTGCCGGCGCCGTTGGGGCCGACGATGGCGGTCAGGGTGCCGGGCCGGAAGGCGCAGGAGACCTGGTTGACCGCCACGTGGCCGCCAAAATTGACGGTCAGCGCGCGCGTTTCGAGAGAAATGGACATGGGGAACCCGAGCCGCGTTTGAAGGCGGCAAAAATGTACAAAAAAAGGGGGTAATGCCAAGGCGCCGCGGAAGCCGCAAAAACCAAAGGCGAGGAGCCGGGGTCGGGCCCTGGGGGGCTGACCCGGGGTTACGCCCTTGGTTTCGTCACAGCTTATTTCGCAGCGGCACCTTGATATCCTCGATCGTCAGCTCGCGCACCAGCTCCGGCACGCCCCAGGCAAACGCCGGATCGGCCTTGATCTGGAAGTGGTACATCGACTGCAGCGCCTGGTGGTCCTCCTTGCGGAACACCATCTTGCCTTTCGGGCTCTGGAACTCCATGCCCTCCATGGCCTTGATCAGCTTTTCCGAGCCGCTGTCGTCGGCCTTTTTCAGCGCCTCCACCAGCGCGATGCCGGCCGCCATGCCGCCGGCCGTGAAGAAATCGGGCGGCGTCTTGAACTTCTTGTAGTGCTCGGCGACCAGCCAGGTGTTGGCCGGGTTCTTCGGGATGCCGAAGTAATAATAGGTGGCGCCCTGCATGCCGGGGAACTGCTTGTAGGCGGCCATCGCCGGCAGGATATTGCCGCCGCTGGCGATCTCGATGCCGTAGCGCTTCAGGTCCAGGTCGGCGATCTTGAAGGGGTTGCCGGCGCCGGCCCAGATCACGAAGATCACCTTGCGCCCGGGCTGGTTCTTCAGCGCGTCGATCAGGCGCTGGGCGCCGGCGGTGAAGTCGGTGGTCGAGGTGGGCAGATATTCCTCGTGCACCAGTTTGGCGCCCTTGCCCGACAGCGCCTGGGAGAAGGCCTTCACGCCGTCGCGCCCGAAGGCGTAGTCCTGCGCCAGCGTGGCGATGGTCACGCCCGGCTTGTCCAGCGCGACGGCGTTGGCGATGGCGTCCTGGGACGAGTTGCGCCCGCTGCGGAAGACGTAGCGGTTCCACTTGCTGCCGGTGATCGAATCGGCCACCGCCGGCTCCACCAGCAGCACCTTCTTGTATTCCTCGGCCACCGGTAGCATGGCGATGGCCACGCTCGACGAGGTCGGGCCGACGGCCAGGTCGACCTTGTCGTCGCCGTAGGCCTGCGCCAGCAACGACTTGCCGACGTCCGGCCTGCCCTGGTCGTCCTTCTCGATGACGACGATCTTGCGGCCCTTGACGGTCATGCTGCCGCCGGTGGCGTAGTCCAGCCCCATCATCAGCCCGGTCTGGGTCTGCTTGCCGTAGGCTTCCAGCGCGCCGGTCTTGCTATAGATGTGGGCGATTTTGATGTCGGCGGCCCGCGCCGGCGTACCCGCGCACGCCAGCGCCAGCAGCGCGCCGGCGGCCTTCATCGTCAACGATATGGTATTCATGTCTCTTCTATCCTTTTTCATATGATGGTGGAGATGCACTGACGCCAAGACGCCGCGTAGCGCGCCCTTGACGCTGGATGACACATGCATGAAACCGTACATCGTCGCGCCCGTATCAGCTATTAACGCTGTAGCGCCTGGCTGCCCTGGGACAAGAATCGCCGCATGCCTTGCTGCGCCTCCGCGCTCACCAGCTGGCGTAAAAATTCGACGCGTTCCCGCTCCAGCGCCGCGGCCAGGCGCAGCGGGTCCGGCCCCAGCAAGGCGCGCGTGCGGCGCACGCTGCCGGGCACCTTGGCGGCGACGGCGCGGGCCGTCGCGGCGGCCTGGTCGGCCATGTGACGCCACCAGCTTCGACGCCATGCCCCAGGCCAGCGCCTGCTCGGCGCTGATGCGCTGGTTCAGCAACTGCACCGTGCGCGCGCGCGCCGGGCCGATAAAGGCCGGCAGCAACGCGCTCCAACCACCGTCCGGGCTGAAGCCGACGTCGACGTAATACGGCGTGAAGCTGGCGCGCGCCGACACCAGCACGATGTCGCAGGCCAGCACCAGGCCGAGCGCGCCGCCGGTGACGATGCCGTCGACCGCCGCCACGACCGGCTTGGCGCCGCCGGCCAGGCGCACGATGGCCTCGTTGAGCAGGCCGACCAGCTCGGCGCCGTAGGCGGCGATGCCCTCGCCCTGTTCATGCAAGGCGCGCACGTCGCCGCCGGTTGAAAACGACGTTCCGGCGTGCGCCAGCACCAGCGCGCCGATGCCGGCGTCGGCCTCGCAGGCGTCCAGCGCCGCCAGCAGCGCGCGCAACAACTCGGGCACCAGGCTGTTGTGGCGCGCCGGGCGGTTCAACACCAGACGCGCGATCGCGCCGTCGCGCTCGACCAGCACCAGCGCCGTCATGTGGCGCCGCCCGCGCGCAAGCCGTTGCTGATGAAATCGGTGGCGGCGTCGACCACGCGGGCGTGCGCCTGCGGGTTGTCCCACAGGCCGTAACGCATGCCGAGGAAATGGCTGATACCCATCAGGCACCAGGCGCGCACCTCGGTGTCGCCGGCGCTGATCTCGCCGTTGTCCGCCGCCGCCGCGAGCCGGCCCTGGTACAGCGCGCCGAAGTTGCTGAAGTAGTTGCGGTAGATCGCCTCGTCGACGAACAGCGACTCGAGCACGATGCGGTACAGGTTCTTGTGCTCGGCGACGAAAGACAGAAAGGCTTGCAAACCGAGGCGCTCGGCCTCGATCCGGCTCTGCGCGGCGCCGGTGCGCTGGCGGATGAAGGCTTGCGTTTCCTGGCCCATGTACTCGACCAGCGCGCGGAAGGCCTCTTCCTTGTCCGGAAAGTAGATATAGAAGGTACCCTGCGAGACCTCGGCGACCTGGGTGATTTCCGCGATCGAGGCGGCGTGGAAGCCCTTGTTGCCGAACACCTGCTCGGCCGCCGCGAGGATCTTGGCGCGCGTTTTCAGGCCGCGGGCGGTCTTCGGCGGGTCGATTTTCTTGACTGGGGTCGCTTGCATGGCCACTCAATATACAATATGATTCATGCGTCATATTGTATATTGAAAAACAACAATGTCAACGACTACCGGCACAAATTCCGAGCTCGCGCTACGCGACGGCGCGCGGCTGCACTACCGCGACAGCGGCGCCGGCGCGCCCGCGCCCGTCCCTGTCATCCTGCTGCACGGCTGGGGCGCCTCGGGCGACTTCTTCGAGCGGCAAACGGCGCTGGCCGGGCGCGGCCTGCGGCTGATCGTCCCCGACCTGCGCGGCCATGGCCGATCGCCGGGCGTGCCGGGGGCGCCGCTGAGCATCGCCATGCTGGCGGCCGACCTGCGCGAACTCATAGCCCACCTCGAACTGGGCCGCTACTCGCTGGTAGGCTGGTCGATGGACGCGATGGTCGCGTGGGAGCACCTGCGCGGCGACGGCCTGGGCGGGCTGGACAAACTGAGCGTCGTCGACATGACGGCGAAAATCGTCACCGACGCCGCATGGAGCGACGGCCTGACGGGCGGCTACCCGGAAACGATGGTGGCGCCGACGGCGGCGGCGGTGCGCGCCAACTGGGGCCGCTTCGCCGACATCAGCGCGGCCAAACTGTTCGCCCGCGGCGCCAGCCCCGATGCGGCGCTACTGGCGCGCCTGGGCGCCCTGATGCGCGCCAACGCCGCGGAAGGACTGGCGCAACTGTGGACCGACATGGCGCGGCAAGACTACCGCGCGCTGCTGCCGGCGCTGGGCGAGCGCTGCCAATACATCTACGGCAAAGAAAGCCGGCTCTACGCCGAAGCCACCTTCCACCACCTGGCGCGCATGACGGGCACCACCCAACTAGTCGGCCTGGCGGGCGCCGGCCACGCGCCACAATGGGAACAGCCCGAAGCGTTCGGCGCCGCCCTGCTGCGCCACCTGGCCGCGGATCGCTCAGGCGGTGCCGGCGCGCTCTAACATGGCGTGCAGCAGGACGTTGCAGCCCGCTTCGAGGTGCGCCGGTTTGGCGTCTTCGATTTCGTTGTGGCTGATGCCGTCTTTGCACGGCACGAAGATCATGCCGGACGGCGCCAGCCGCGCCGCGTAGATGGCGTCGTGGCCGGCGCCGGAGACCACGTCCATGCTGCTGTAGCCGAGTTGGGCGGTGGCCTTGCGCACGGCGTCGACGCAGTCCGGGTGGAACGGGCACGGCGGGTAGTACGAGACCCGTTCGACGCTGATCGCCAAGCCCGAGTCGACGCGGGTGCGCTCGATGAAGGCCAGCATTTCCTGGTGCATGGTGTTGAGCAGCGCCTCGTTGACGTTGCGCAGGTCGATGCTGAATGTGACTTCGCCCGGGATGACGTTGCGGCTGTTCGGGAACACTTGTACCATGCCGACCGTGCCGCGCCCGTACGGCGGGTAGCGGTTGGCGATGGCCACCACTTCCTGCATGATGCGCGTCGATACCTGCAACGCGTCCTTGCGCAGGCCCATCGGCGTCGGCCCGGCGTGCGCCTCCATGCCGCTCACCACGCAGTCGTACCACGACAGCCCCATCACCGCCGGCACCACGCCGATGACGACGTCGGCGTCTTCCAGCACCGGCCCCTGTTCGATGTGGGTCTCGAAGTAGGCGCCGATCGGGTGCCGGCCCGGCACCTGCTCGCCCAGGTAGCCGATGCGCGCCAGCTCCTCGCCGACCGTCTTGCCCTCGGTGTCCTTGGCGGCGTAGGCCGTCTCCAGGCTGAAGGCGCCGCAAAACACGCCCGAGCCCATCATCACCGGCACGAAGCGCGAGCCCTCTTCGTTGGTCCAGAACGCCACTTCGATCGGCGCGACGGTCGTGACGTTGTGCTCGTTGAGGGTGCGCACCACTTCGAGCCCGGCCAGCACGCCGTAGTTGCCGTCGAATTTGCCGCCGGTCGGCTGGGTGTCGATGTGGCTGCCGGTGACCACCGGCGCCAGCGTGTTGTCGCTGCCGTCGCGGCGCATGAAGACGTTGCCGATCTGGTCGACGGTGATGCTCAGGCCCGCCTCGCGGCCCCAGCCGACCACCAGGTCGCGGCCCTGCTTGTCCAGGTCCGTCAGCGCCAGGCGCTTGACGCCGCCCTTCGGCGTCGCGCCGATCTTCGCCAGTTCCATCAGCGCGGCCCACAGGCGCTCGCCGTTGATACGCAGTTCACTCATGTTCGGATGCTCCTTCGGTTGGTGTTCCGTTGGTATGGCGCTAAATTAGCGTGTCGTAGCTCGGGTTACGCCGTTCCGGCTAACCCGAGCCACGAAAACCGCGCCAACTTAACGGCACCTTGGCGCTGCGGTTCCTAAGCCGACACCGGCGCGAACGCCGGGCGTTCGATATAGCGGCCGGCGCCCTCGACCGCCGTCAATTCGCCGCGGTGGTAGACCACGTTGCCGGCGGCGACCGTGGTGGTGGCGACGCCGCGCACGGTGCGCCCTTCGAAAACGTTGAAGCCGCCCTTGGCGTACTGGGTCTTGGCCGAAATGGTGCGCGTGCCCTGCGGGTCCCACACCACCAGGTCGGCGTCGGCGCCGACCGCGATCAGCCCCTTGCGCGGGTACATATTGAAGATCTGCGCGGCGTTGGTCGAGGTGACGCGGACGAATTCGGACGGCGTCAGCTTGCCGCTGTTGACGCCGGCGTCCCACACCACCGACATGCGGTCTTCGACGCCGCCGCAGCCGTTCGGGATCTTGGTGAAGTCGTCGCGCCCGGCCGCCTTCTGCTCGGCGCAAAAGGTGCAGTGGTCGGTCGCGGTGGTCTGCAGGTTGCCGCTTTGCAGGCCGTGCCACAGCGCCGCCTGGTGGTGCTTGCCGCGGAACGGCGGGCTCATGACGTAGGCGGCGGCGACGGCCGGGTCGGCGTGCTGGTAGACGCTGTCGTCGATCACCAGGTGGCCCGCCAGCGCCTCGCCGTAGACGCGCTGGCCGTTGGCGCGCGCGCGCGTGATGGCGGCTAGCGATTCGGCGCAGGAGACGTGGACGATGTAGACCGGCGTGCCGAGCACGTCGGCGATGGCGATGGCGCGGTTGGCCGCCTCCGCCTCCACCGCCGGCGGGCGCGACAGCGGATGCGCGGCCGGCCCCGTCATACCCTTCTTCAGCAGGTCGCGCTGCAGCTGGAACACCAGCTCGCCGTTCTCGGCGTGCACCGTCGGCAGCGCGCCCAGTTCCAGCGAGCGGGTGAAGCTTTTCACCAGCGTCTCGTCGTCCGCCATGATGGCGTTCTTGTACGCCATGAAGTGCTTGAAGCTGTTGACGCCGTGCTGGCGCACCAAGGTGCCCATGTCGGCGTGGACGCTGTCGTCCCACCAGGTGATGGCGACGTGGAAGGTGTAGTCGCCGGCCGATTTCGCGGCCCAGCCGCGCCAGGTGTGGTAGGCCTCCAGCAGCGACTGCCGCGGCGCCGGGATGACGAAGTCCATGATGGTGGTGGTGGGGGGGGGGGGGGAGGGGGGGGGGGGGGGGAAGGGGGGGGGGGGGGGGGGGGGGGGGGGAGAAAAAAAGAGAAAGGGGGTGGGGGT
>NZ_JBJXIB010000099.1:0-22904 GCF_046115965.1 Janthinobacterium sp. CG_23.3
AAAGGCCGCGTTCCGTTGTAGGCCTCCGAAAAACACCCCCACCCCACCCAAACCCCACACCCTCCACACCCCCACCAAACACCCCCTCCCCCCCCCCCCCGCTGCCTGCCGACGTCATCGACAAGACCCAGGCCAAGTATTTCGAAGCCATCGAGCGCCTGACCGGCCAGAAGCTGAAGGCCTGATATGAGCGAGCAAAAGCAGTTGCACAATATGCCGCTGGTCGGCGTCATCATGGGTTCGTCTTCGGACTGGGACGTGATGCAGAACGCGGTCGCCATCCTCAAGCAGTTCGGCGTACCGTTTGAAGCGCAAGTGATTTCGGCGCACCGCATGCCCGACGAGATGTACGCTTATGCCAAGAGCGCGCGCGCGCGCGGCCTGCGCGCCATCATCGCCGGCGCAGGCGGCGCCGCCCACCTGCCTGGCATGGTGGCCGCGATGACCATCGTGCCTGTGCTGGGCGTGCCGGTGCCGTCGAAGTATCTGCGCGGCGAGGATTCGCTGCTGTCCATCGTGCAGATGCCCAAGGGCGTGCCGGTGGCCACCTTCGCCATTGGCGAAGCCGGCGCCGCCAACGCCGCGCTGACGGCGGTGGCCATCCTCGCCACCACCGACGCCGTGCTGGCCGACCAGCTCGAAGCATTCCGCCAGAGCCAAACCGATGCCGCCAAGGCCATGATCTTAGCGCTTGCATAATGAGTAATCCGCTTTCACCTCAGCTTTCCCCGCAGTTGCCAGCGCAGTTGCCTCCCCTGCTGCCTGGCGCCAATCCGCCCGCCTGGCTGGGCGTGATGGGCGGCGGCCAGCTCGGCCGCATGTTCGCCCAGGCCGCCCAAGGCATGGGTTATCAGGTGGCCGTGCTGGAGCCGGCCGATGACTGTCCGGCTGGCCAGGTCGCGCAGCGCCTGGTCAAGGCCGGCTACAGCGATGCCGCCGGCCTCGACGCGCTGGCCGCGCAATGCCTGGCCGTCACCACCGAATTTGAGAACGTGCCGGCTGACAGCCTGTCGCGCCTGGCGCAGCAGGTGTTTGTCGCGCCCAACGCGCATGGCGTGTCGGTGGCGCAGGACCGCATCGCCGAAAAACGCTTCTTCGTCGATTGCGCGCCCAGGTCGGGCGTGATGCCGGCACCGCACAAGGTGATTGCCTCGCACGAAGACATCGCCGCCATCGGCGACGAGCTGCTGCCTGGCATCCTGAAAACCGTGCGCCTGGGCTACGACGGCAAGGGCCAGTTGCGCGTGCGCAGCCGCGACGACGTGCGCGCCGCCTTCGACAGCATGGACGGCGTGACTTGCCTGCTGGAGAAGATGCTGCCGCTGGCCTACGAGGTTTCGGTACTGACCGCCCGTGGCGCCGACGGCGAATCGGTGGTCTATCCGATCGCCGAGAACGTGCACCGCGACGGTATCCTGTTTACCACCACCGTGCCGGGGCCGAACGTCTGCGCCGCCAGCGCCAAGATGGCGCAGCAGGCGGCGCAAGCCATCGTTGCCGAGCTGGGCTATGTCGGCGTGCTGTGCATTGAATTCTTCGTGCTCAGCGACGGCAGCCTGGTCGTCAACGAGATGGCGCCGCGGCCGCACAACAGCGGCCACTACACGATGGATGCCTGCGTCACCAGCCAGTTCGCGCAGCAGGTGCGCGCGATGGCGCGCCTGCCGCTGGGCGACGTGCGCCAGCATTCACCGGCCGTGATGCTCAACATCCTCGGCGACGTCTGGTTCAGCGACGACTCCGACGCGACGCGCGAACCGGCCTGGGACCAGGTGCTGGCGCTGCCGGGCGCCTGCCTGCACCTGTACGGCAAGGATGATCCGCGGCGCGCCCGCAAGATGGGTCACCTGACCTTTATTGCGCCGACGCTGGCGCAAGCGCAGCAGCAGCTCGACGCCGCCTGCGCCATCCTTGCGATTGACAAGGCGGCAGCGTGAAGCAGCCGGCTATGGGTCCAGCTGACGCTGGCCAGGACAGCACTGCCATCGCCACGGCGGCGGCGATCCTGGAGCAGGGCGGCCTGGTCGCTTTTCCCACCGAAACCGTCTACGGTCTGGGCGCGGACGCCGAAAACCCGGCCGCCGTGGCCCGCATTTACCAGGCCAAGGGCCGTCCGCTCGACCATCCGGTGATCGTCCATCTGGCGCCCGGCGCCGATCTCGACTACTGGTCCGACGACATTCCCGAGCAGGCCCGGCAACTGGCGGCGGCCTTCTGGCCCGGCCCGCTGACCTTGATCCTGAAACGCGCCGCGCGCATCCCCGACGCCGTCTCCGGCGGCCAGGACACGGTCGGCCTGCGCTGCCCGTCGCACCCGGTGGCGATCGCCTTGTTGCGCGCCTTCAAGGGCGGCAAGGGCGGCGTCGCGGCGCCGTCGGCCAACAAGTTCGGCAACGTCAGCCCGACCACGGCGGCGCACGTGCGCGACGAGTTCGACGCCGAATGCGACAGCGACTTCATCGGCGAGGTGCTCGACGGCGGCCAGAGCCAGGTCGGCATCGAGTCGACCATCGTCGACCTGTCGCGCCTGGCCACGCACGGCCCGGTGCTGTTGCGGCCCGGCCACATCAGCGCCGAGCAGATCGGCGCCGTCATCGGCCAGTTGCCGGCCGCGCCGGACGCGGCCGCGCCGCGCGCCTCCGGCACGCTGGACGCGCACTACGCGCCGCGCACGCCGGTGGCGATGCACAGCGGCGACGAGCTTGCCTGCACGCTCAACCGCTTGCTCAACGCCGGCCACCGCGTCGCGTTGATCCATTACTCCGACTTGCCGCCGGCCAGCGCCAGCGTGCGCCTGCCGGAGACGCCGGACGGCTACGCGCACGCCTTGTACGCCTCGCTGCGCACGATGGACCACGTCGGCGCCGAGCTGATTTTGGTCGAGGCGCCGCCGTCCGGCCCGGACTGGCTGGGCGTCAACGACCGGCTGCGGCGCGCCGCCTTCGGCTCCGCCGGCGTGTTGCAGCGTTTCCTCGACGAGTAAGTCCAAGGCCATCGGTCGGGTTAGCCGGCCCGGCGTCACCCGTCGGCCCGCCCGCTCAGGCGCAGGCCAGGCTGGGCAGGCCGCGGCCCTCGCGCAGCAGCTGCTCGAACGCCGCCGCCGGCAGCGGCCGGCTGAAGTAGTAGCCCTGCATCTGCTCGCAGCCGTGGGCGCGCAGGTAGTCCAGTTGCTCGGCCGTCTCGACGCCCTCGGCGACGACGCTCAGGCGCAGGCTGTGCGCCAGCGAAATGATCGATAGCACGATGGCGGCGCCCTCGGCGTCGTTGGCGATGTCGTTGACGAAGGACTGGTCGATCTTCAACACGTCGATCGGGAAGCGCCGCAGGTATGACAGGCTGGAGTAGCCGGTGCCGAAGTCGTCGATGGCGACGTGCACCCCCAGGCCCTTCAAGTTGCGCAGGATGGCGATGGCCTGGTCGACGTCGTTCATGACCATGCTTTCGGTCAATTCCAGGTCGAGCAGGCGCGCCTCCAGCCCGGTCTCGCCCAGGACGTCGGCGATCGATTGCAGCAGCCCCTTCTGGGTGAACTGGCGCGCCGACAGGTTGACGGCGACGCGCAGCTCGCCCAGCCCGGCCAGTTGCCAGGCGCGGGTCTGGGCGCAGGCGGTGCGCATGACCCAGGCGCCGATCGGGATGATCAAGCCCATTTCCTCGGCCATGCCGATAAACAGGCCCGGCGCGATCTGCCCCAGGCGCGGGTGGTTCCAGCGCAGCAAGGCCTCCATGCCGACCACGCGGCCGCTGTGCAACGCCAGCTGCGGCTGGTAGTGCAGCTCGAATTCGCCGCGTTCGAGCGCGTGGCGCAGGTCGCCCTCCAGGCTCAGGCGCTCCAGCGTGCGCTGGTTCATCGCCGCCGTGTAAAACTGGAAGTTGTTGCGGCCCAGCTCCTTGGCGCGGTACATGGCGATGTCGGCGTGCTTGGTCAGCGCCTCGGCGCTGGCGCCGTCGGCCGGGTAGATCGCCACGCCGATGCTACAGGTGAGGAAAAATTCGTGCCGCTCCAGGTACAGCGGCTGGGCCACCGCGTCCATGATGCGTTCGAGCACCGCCAGGCCGGCGCGCTCGTCGCTGTACTGCGGCAGCACCAGCACGAACTCGTCGCCGCCCAGGCGCGCCACGGTGTCGGCGTCGCGCGTGGCCGCCTGCAGCCGCCCGGCCAGGGTTGTCAGCAGCGCGTCGCCGGCCTCGTGGCCGAGGGTGTCGTTGACAATCTTGAAGCGGTCCAGGTCGACGAACACCACCCACAGCGGGTTGCCGTCCTGTTCGGCGGCGGCGATCGCCTGGCCCAGGCGCTCGCGCAGCAAGTTGCGGTTGGCCAGCCCGGTCAGGGTGTCGTGCTTGGCCTGGAACTCCAGCTCGGCCTCGAAGCGCATCACCGCCGTGACGTCGTACTGCGCCACGACGAAATGGCTGACGGCGTCGCCGCCCTCTTCGCGCACCGGGGCGATGAACAGGTCGCTCCAGTAACTGCCGCCGTCCTTGCGGTAGTTGCGCAGCAGCGCGTGGCCCTCGCGCCGTTCGCGCAGCGCGGCGCGCACCTCTTCCAGGTTTTGCTGGTCCGCCACGCGCCCCTGCAGACATTCGATGTTGCGCCCGAGCACCTCGGCGGCGCTGTAGCCGGTGATGCGCTCGAAGGCCGGGTTGACGTATTCGATCGGGTAGTCGGGCGCCGCGGCGCCGCAGATGACGATGGCGTTGGCCGATACCTCGATGGCTTTTTCGCGCAGGCGCAGCGCGCGTTCGTTGCTGGCGCGTACGGCGAGGTCTTCGGACAGGCGCAGGTTGGCGAACTGCAGCGCGGCGGTGCGCGCGCCGGCGACGCGCTCGATGGTGCCGTTGCGCGACACCAGGGTGTAGACGTGGGCGGCGGCGAACAGGCTCGACAGGATGCCGCCGAGCAGCGCGTACAGCGAGCCGTGGCGGCCGTCGGTAATATGCGCCGGCGCCCGCGCCACCTCGACGTACCAGGGTTGGCCGGCGACGTCGAAGGAGGTGCCCTGCGGCGCGCCCTGGTCCAGCCAGAGCCAGCGCGGCAGCGGCCAGCCGGCGCCGGCGGCGCCGGCGTCGCCGTGGCGGAACGCCAGCTGGCGCCGGTCGGCGCCGGCCGCGGCGTAGACGTCGACGCTGACCCCGGGGGCGTCGAGCAGGCCGCCGGCGCCGAGCAGGGTGTGGATCAGGCGGTCGACGCGGAACATGGCGGCGGTTTCGCCGACCACCGCGCGGCGCCGGGGGGGGGGGGGGGGGGGGGGGGGGGGGGGGGGGGGGGGGGGGGGGGGAGAGGGAGGGGGGGGGGGGGGGGGGGGTGGACGCCCCATACGGAGCAGGGAGACATAGGGACCAGAGAGGTGAATCGGGGGTGGTGGCGCTACTGCCGAGAGAAAAAGGACCGGCCGGGGCGCGACCGCCCGCCGCCAGCCCGCGAGCGCTCGCGCGCCTCGCCCTGTTCGCGCGCGACGGCCGTGTCGAGGCCGAAGGCGGCGACGTTGCCGGCCGGCGGTTCGAGGTAGTCGACGACGTTGTAGCTGTCGCGCACGCCGGCGCGGCGCAGGCGGCCGTCGGCCAGTTCGTTGATCTGGAAGTCGGGGAAGCGGCGCCGCATCGCGCGCTCGAAGGCGGCGCGGTCCTGGTGCCGTACCAGGCGCTGGAAGCTGAGCGCCTGGATCTCCGGGTAGCGCTGCAGCAGCGGCGCGGTGAAACTGCGGAATTGTTCGCGGCTGACCGGGTCGACGCTGCGGAACAGTTGGTTGAGCACCGTCAGTTGTTCGACCGCGTCGGCCAGGCCGCCGGCGACGGCGTTGCTGCGCAGTTTGGCGGCCTGCTGGAACTCCAGCGCGCGGGTGTGCGACTCGACTTTGCGCACCGAGGCGAACAGCAGCGCCGTCAGGCCCAGCCCGACCGCCAGCGTGATCAGCGCCGACACCGACACCGACACGCGCACCCGGCGAAATAGTTTGTCCATGCGTGACTCCCCGCAATCAGCGCGTGTCGGGATCGAACCAATGTCAAACCGGCATCAAGCTGTTGCCGACTATAGGCCGGCGCCCGCCACCCATACCTACGCTCGCGTACATAGCGGTGGCGACATCGCTATGTACGGTACCGAACAGACGGTGCTAGCCCGAGGGCAATACAGTCCGGGCGGACGGGCGCGCCTGTGTTACCCTGTCCTGTGGCGACTCTCGTTCGGACGCCTTCATCCTCTCCCCCCCGCTAGCTGACGACTGGAAGCAGGAATACCGATATATGGCACGTGCGCACGATCCGAATCAAAACCACATTCTGGCCGCCTTGCCGCACGCCGACTTCGAGCGTCTGGCGCCGCATCTGGAACTGGTGCCGATGTTGCTGGGCGACGTGCTCTACGAATCCGGCGGCAAGTTGCACCACGTTTATTTTCCCACAAGCGCCATCGTTTCGCTACACTACTTGCTTGAAAATGGAGGCTCGTCCGAGATCGCCGGCGTCGGCAACGAGGGCGTGCTGGGCGTGTCGCTGTTCATGGGCGGCGACACCACGCCCAGCCGCGCGGTGGTGCAAACCGGCGGCCACGGCTACCGCCTGAAGGCGCAGTTGCTGATGGAGGAGTTCAACCGCGCCGGGCCGGTGATGCGCCTGCTGCTGCGCTACACCCAGGCGCTGCTGACGCAAATGTCGCAGACGGCCGTGTGCAACCGCCACCACTCGGTCGAGCAGCAACTGTGCCGCTGGCTGCTGCTGACGCTGGACCGCCTGCCGACCAACGAATTGACAATGACGCAGGAATTGATCGCCAACATGCTCGGCGTGCGCCGCGAGGGCGTCACCGAGGCCGCCGGCCGCCTGCAGGGCTACGGTTTCATCAGTTACCGGCGCGGCCACATCACGGTGCTGGACCGGGCCGGCCTGGAGGGCGACGTCTGCGAGTGCTACGCCGTCGTCAAGAAGGAGTTCGCGCGCCTGCTGTCGGACGTGCGCCAGCGCCAGGCGGCCTAGGCCTAGTCAACACCAGCATGCCGGTGCGCCGGCATCGCGGCATTGCCGCCACCTTGTGGGAGCCGAGGCTTGCGCTCCCAAGCAGTTGATCAAGGTTACAATATGATGCAAACGAATCACACCATGCCGGCCGAGCGCCTATTGTCCATCGGCTTCGGCGCCACCTTGCTGGTGCTGCTGGCGCTGGGCGTCGTGCTGGCCTGCGGCGGCGCCGCATCGCTGCCGGTGCTGCTCGCCGTCGAGGCGGCCATCGCCGGGCTGCTGCTGTTCCTGGCGCTGCTGCACCGGCGCATCCGCCCGCTGCTGCTGCGCCCGGAGGTGCCGGTCTCCGAACCGTTGCTGAAGGCCGGCGCGTTGCAGGACGCCATTTTCAACAGCGCCAACTTCTCCAGCATCGCCACCGACGCCCAGGGCGTGATCCAGATTTTCAACGTCGGCGCCGAGCGCATGCTGGGCTACGAGGCGGCCGACGTCGTCGACAAGATCACCCCGGCCGGTATTTCCGACGCCCAGGAGGTGGTCGCCCGCGCCGCCGCCCTGAGCCTGGAACTGGACACGCCGATCACCCCCGGCTTCGAGGCGCTGGTGTTCAAGGCCTCGCGCGGCATCGAGGACATCTACGAGCTGACCTACATCCGCAAGGACGGCAGCCGCTTCCCGGCCATCGTCTCGGTGACGGCGCTGCGCGACGCCGAGGGCAAGGTCATCGGCTACCTGCTGATCGGCACCGACAACACGGCGCGCAAGCGGGTCGAGGCCGAGCAGGCCGTGCTCGACCAGCGCCTGCGCGACCAGCAGTTCTACACCCGTTCGCTGATCGAGTCGAACATCGACGCCTTGATGACGACCGACCCGCGCGGCATCATCAGCGACGTCAACCAGCAGATGGAGGCCTTGACCGGCTGCACCCGCGACGAGCTGATCGGCGCGCCGTGTAAAAACTACTTCACCGAGCCGGAGCGCGCCGAGGCGGCCATCGGCCGCGTGCTGCGCGAGGGCAAGGTCACCAACTACGAGCTGACCGCCATTTCGCGCGACGGCACGGAGACGCTGGTGTCGTACAACGCCAGCACCTTCCACGACCGCGAGCGCAAGTTGCAGGGCGTGTTCGCGGCGGCGCGCGACATCACCGAGCGCAAGCAGTTCGAGCGCGCGCTGCAGGAAAACAACGTCGAACTGGAAAGCGCGACGGCGGCGGCCGAGAAGGCCAACCTGGCCAAGTCCGAGTTCTTGTCGAGCATGAGCCACGAATTGCGCACGCCGCTCAACGCCGTGCTCGGCTTCGCCCAGTTGATGGCGTCGGAGACGCCGCCGCCGACGCTGCCGCAGCAGCGCTCGATCGACCAGATCCTCAAGGGCGGCTGGTATCTGCTGCGCCTGATCAACGAAATCCTCGACCTGGCGATGATCGAGTCGGGCAAGGTCACCATGTCGCAGGAGGCGATGTCGCTCACCGACGTGCTGCAGGATTGCCAGGAAATGATCGAGCCGCAGGCGCAAAAGCGCGGCATCCGCATGCAGTACCCGTCGTTCGACCTGCCGCTGTACGTGCACGCCGACCGCACCCGGGTCAAGCAGGTGATGATCAACCTGCTCTCGAACGCCATCAAGTATAACCAGAACGGCGGCTCGGTCGCCGTCGAGTACGCGCTCGGCGAGACCGGCCGGGTGCGCGTGAGCGTGCGCGACACCGGCGCCGGGCTGGCGCCGGAGCAGCTCGAGCAGTTGTTCCAGCCGTTCAACCGCCTGGGCCAGGAAAGCAGCACCGAGGAGGGCACCGGCATCGGCCTGGTCGTCACCAAGCAACTGGTCGAACTGATGGGCGGTCAGATCGGCGTCGAAAGCGAAGTCGGCGTCGGCACCACCTTCTGGGTCGAGCTGGAGGCGTCCAGCGCGCCCGTGCTGGAGGCCGGCCACGCCACCGCGCCGCAGATGGCGCAGCAGGAGTCGGCGCTGCGCACCCTGCTCTACGTCGAGGACAACCCGGCCAACCTGGCCCTGGTCGAGCAATTGATCGCCCGCCGCAGCGACCTCAAGCTGTTGACCGCGATCGACGCCCACCTGGGCATGCAACTGGCGCGCGCCTACCAGCCCGACGTCATCCTGATGGACATCAACCTGCCCGGCATCAGCGGCTACGGCGCGCTCAAGCTGCTGCACGACGACCCCGTCACCCAGCACATCCCGGTGATGGCGCTGTCGGCCAACGCGGTGCCGCGCGACATAGAAAAAGGCCTGGACGCCGGCTTCTTCCGCTACCTGACCAAGCCGATCAAGGTGCTCGAATTCATGGACGCGCTCGACCTGGCGCTGCGCCACGCGACCGAGCACGGCCTGGCCGAGACCGACGAGGCCGGACGATAATGCCGCACACCACCCGTACACCGTTTTTTTTGGGAACACCGTAATGTTGCAAGCCTCCGAAATTCTGAACGCCAGCATCCTGATCGTCGACGACCAGGAAGCCAATGTCATGCTGCTCGAACAAATGCTGCACAGCGCCGGCTACACCCGCATCGTCACGACGATGGACCCGCGCGCGGTGCACGCCCTGCACACGGCGCAGCGCTTCGACCTGATCCTGCTCGACCTGCAAATGCCCGAGATGGACGGCTTCGAGGTCATGGACGGCCTGCGCGGGATCGAGCCGGACGGCTACCTGCCGGTGCTGGTCATCACCGCCCAGCCGGGCCACAAGCTGCGCGCGCTGCAGGCCGGCGCCAAGGACTTCGTCAGCAAGCCGTTCGACCTGGTCGAGGTGAAAACCCGCATCCACAACATGCTCGAGGTGCGCCTGCTGTACCGCAAGCTGGACGACTACAACAAGGTGCTGGAACAGACGGTGCTCGAGCGCACCGCCGAGCTGCGCGAGAGCGAGGCGCGCTTCCAGCGCTTCACCGAGCTGTCGTCGGACTGGTACTGGGAGCAGGATGCGCAGGGCAAGCTGACCAAGTTTTCCGGCCCGGTGCAGGAAATGCTGGGCATCGGCGCCGAGGCGGGCGACGCCGGCGTCATGGCCGGCCGTTGGAACGCCGACGAGCGGGCGCTGTTGAACGACAACATCGCCAACCGCCGGCCCTTCCTCGACTTCATCTACAGCCGCGTCAACGCCGACAACAGCATCCAATACCTGCAGGTCAGCGGCGAACCGATGTTCGACGCCGGCAGCCGCTTCGCCGGCTACCGCGGCATCGGCATGGACGTCACCGAACGGATGCGCCCGAACCGCGAGCAACTGCGCTTCCGCGGCGCCATCGACGCGCTCGAAGTGGGCATTTGCCTGCTCGACCCGGCCACGCTGCGGGTGGTCGACGCCAACGAGACCGCCTGCGCCATGTCGGGCTACAGCCGGCAGGAGTTGTACGCGCTCGACATGGCCGACTTAGGCGTCGGCGACGGCGCCCAGTTGCAGCAACGCTTCAACGCGCTGCTGGCCGGCGGACCGGTGCACCTGCAAAGCGCGGAGCTGCGCCACAAATCCGGCGCGATACTGCCGGCGGCGATCAACTGGCGCGCGGTGCAGAGCGGCGGGAAATGGGTCATCGTCGGCGTCATCGCGCGCGTAGGCGCGTAGGCGCGGCGGCGCCGCTTCAGGCCGAACGCGCCTGGCCGCGCGCCGCGCAGTGGGCCGCTATCGCCGCGGTCAAGGCGTCGGGGTCGACCGGTTTGACGAAATACCCGTCGAAGCCGGCCGCGATGGCGTCGGCGCGGTCTTGTGGTTGGCCGTATCCAGACAAGCCCAGCAGCAACGGCTGGCGGCCGCGCGCCGAGGCGCGCAGGATGCGCGCCAGTTCAATGCCGCTCATCTCCGGCATGCCGATGTCGCAAATCACGACATCGTAGAGGTCGTCTTGCACCATCGCCAGCGCGGCTCTGGCGCTGGGGGCCGTGCTGACCTTGTGCAGGTCCAGTTCGAGCAGCAGTTGCAGGGTCTCGGACGCGTCGGCGTTGTCGTCGACCAGCAGTATTGTGCAGGTCGGACACGCCGGGTGGGCGTCCGGCGCGGCCGCGCAGCCGCAGGGGGCGACCGTCGGCAGGGTGACCAAAAACACGCTGCCGCAGCCGGGGCCGGCGCTACCGGCCGTCACCGTTCCGCGGTGCATCTGCACGATGTTGCGGACAATGCTTAAACCGATGCCGAGTCCGCCTTCGGTGCGCGCCGGCGAGCGCGAGCCCTGGGTGAACAGGTCGAAAATATGCGGTAACAAGTGCGCGCTGATGCCGGCGCCATTGTCGCTGACCGCCACCTCGACGCGCTGCGCCAGCGCTGTCACGACAACGCGGATGCAACCGCCCTCCGGGGTAAATTTGGCGGCGTTGGCGAGCAGGTTCGAGAACACCTGCGTTAGCCGCACATGGTCGCCGTCGATGCCGACCGCGCCGGGCGGCGCCTCCAGGATCAGCCGCTGCCGGCGTGCGTCCAACGCCGGCTGGACGGCTTCGACGGCCCGCTCGAGTACGTCGGCCAGCAGGATCGATTGTACTCGCAGCGAGATCTTGCCGCTGTTGATGCGGGCCGCGTCCAGCAAGTCGTCGAGCAGGCGTGATAAATGGCCCGCCTGGCGGCCAATGATGGCTTGCAGTTGGCCGAGCTGGGGCGAGGCGTCGGGCGTCTTGCCGATCAGCGCGGCCGCACCGCTGATCGGCGCCAGCGGGTTGCGCAATTCGTGCGCCAGCATCGCCAGGAACTCGTTTTGGCGCTGGTTGCTCGCCTCGGCCTCGTCGCGCAGGTTTTGCGCGTTGATGGTGGCCAGCACCAGGTTCTGGTTCGCTTCGAGCAACTGCGCGATCAAGTCTTCGCGCGCGTCATAGCCGCGCACCGGCGCGCGCCGTTCGGTGATCTGGTCCCACAGCGCGGCTTGGCTGGTCCGCGGCCCAGGGCCGCCGCCGCTGTCAAGTATCGCGCCGCTGTCAAGTATCGTCATGGCGCTGTCGCTTAATCCGACGTTGTGCTTGCTCTGGGGTGGCCCGAGAGCAGGCCTTCGAATGGCATCGGTCGCTCGTCGATCTCGATGCCGCGGTCGGTGATGACGTAGTGGCGCAGGTCGGTGCTGTGGGCGCTGCCGCGCACCTTGACGACGGAGATCACTTTGCTCAGGCGGCCCTCGATCTCGACGTAGCGCATGGCGACGATGGCGTCGACCAGGAAGGAGGTGTCGGCCTGGCTGAAGCGCATGTCGGTGAAACGGTCCTCCAGGCCGATGGTCACCAGCACGGTGACGCCCAGATTGGCCAGCGTGGCCAGGATGCGAAACACCGACTCGCGGAAATCCTGGCGGCCTTCGGGCGCCAGGTACAGGCCCAGTTCCGACAGCGAGTCGATGACGACGCGGGTGGCGCCGGTGCGCACGACCTCCTGCACCAGCTCGTCGAGTAACTCTTCAACCGGCAGGTCGAGTGCGCGGCCCTGGACAACGCTGACGGCGTCGCGCTCGAGCAGTTGCGCCAGGCGGGCGTTGCGGACAATGGCGGAACCCTTTTCAAAGCAGGCCAGCACGCCTTTCTCGCCCAGGCGCGCGCCCTCGGCCAGGAAGGCCGCGCCGAGAATGGTCTTGCCCGAGCCGGACGGCCCCACCACCAGCACCGCGTGACCCAGCGGCAAGCCGCCGTCCAGCAACACGTCTAGCTGGGATACGCCCGTCGAGACGCGGCGGGTGTTCTGGTCGACCGGCAGGGCGCGGTCCCTGGCGGCCAGCGGCGGCAGCAGGCGTGGATAGATGCGTAAGCCGTCGCCGGTGATGCGGAAGGTATGCGAGCCAGACAAATGGGCGTGGCCGCGCATCTTGATGATGCAGATCTTGCGCACCGCCGAATTTTGCTCGACTTGCTGCGACAGCGAGAACAGGCCGTCGGCGACCGTCATCACCGGATTAGCCTCGACCTCGGCCGGCGCGTATTCGCCGATCAAGAACGTCGTCGCCTGCCAGCTGGTCATGCGCGTGCCCAGTTCCTGGACGAAGTGCTGCATGTCGGAGACGCCCTCGTTGCCGCTCTTGGCGGTCTGGATCACCGAGCGGAACGAGTCGACGAACACCAGCCCGGGGGCGAAGGTTTCGACCTCGCGGGTGATGCGTTCGAGCACGCCGCTGAAGTCGCCGGCGCGCAGGTTCTCGGCCAGGTTGACGTAGCGGATACAACTGTCGACCTTGTCGATGTCGAAAAACGCGAATTGTTGCTGGTAGCGTAGCATTTTCAGCGGCGGCTCGCCCAGCACGGTGAAGAACAGCGCCTTCTTCTGTGGGCTGGCGAGGCCGAACATGATCTGGTGCGCCAGCGTGGTCTTGCCGGTGCCGGGCGCGCCGGCGATCACGTTGAAGGAAAATTCGCTGAGGCCGCCGCCGAGCAGCGCATCGAGTCCCGGCACGCCACTCGGTTGGACTCCCAGGCTCACTTTGTCATTCATTTTTCTATCCTTCAGGCTCATCTGCCCATGCGGTGTTCAGAAGCCGAGTGGTGAGCGCCTCGCCGATTAAACCCGACAGCAGCCCGGTGAAGCTGTCGAGCAAAGCGAGGTTCGCGTTGTCCGCGCTGGCCGGGTCGATGGACGAGAGGTTTTCCTTCAAGCTCGAGAGGAGGGCGTCGATTGCCTGCGGCGACGGGCGGGGCGTCAACCCTGGATGCCTGTCGCCGACCAGACGCAGGGCCCGTCCATACAGCGCGCAGTAACCGGCCTCGCCGATCAACGGGCTCAAATGCCCCGCCAGCCGCGCCCAAACGCGCAACGCCCGGGCGACCGGATCGGCGCCGCCATTGCGCGCTACGACGGCCATCGCCCGCCGCACTAATAGTTGCGTGTCGTCATCTTTGTCCATTGCCGCTAGCTTTGCTGTGTGTATTGAACGCTACAGGCCCTGTTGCGCCACGCAATAGAGGTGAACTGGCTGCATTTAGTATAGCACCTTTACTATGGATAGCAGAAGTCATTTGTGTTTTAACTAAACACTTGGATGTGGACGATCCAATGCGGATTGGAAACTAAACTACCTTTTGGAATATAGCTATATTTGCCTAGTTTAAGAATGACAATTATGTACTGTTTTCTTGGTTTGCGAGGTGCGCGAATTGTCCCGCTAACGGTGAATATGTTGGCTGCAAATGATTTTATGCGTATAATTAAATTCATCGTAAAATCAGTGGCTTGGGATTTGGAAAAATGCATTTAAAGTTTCCTGGTGACATCTAAATAGTTTGGGCGGGAGCAATTTTTATAAGAGCTCTGCGCACAATCAGTGCGCTACCGTACAGACTTGCCATGGCCTTGAGCGCGATTTATTTACGGTGGGGTGGTTGAAAATATGCGGCAATCCGCAGCGGAATAGCAAGCTCTTCATTAGCAAAGCAAGCTCTTCATTAGAAAAGCAAGTCCATCATTAAAATATACCTCATCGGTGTACTCTTGCAGTGATTGAATATGCGCGAAGGATGGGGATTTATAAGGGGCGTTTATCATGATGATGCATCATTTTCTCAACCACAATCGCCTCGAATTGATCGAGCGTTGCCGGGACAAGGTTGCTTTGCGACCCTTGCGCGGCGCGACCCGGGAGCAGCTGGAACATGGCGTGCCCTTGTTCCTGGCTCAGCTCATCGAAACCCTGCAAATCGAGCAAACCGCGGAGCCGATGCGCAGCCGCGCGATTTCCGGCCAGGCGGGCGGCGATAAGCAGTTCTTGTCGGTCATCGGCGCAACGGCGGCGCAGCACGGCCGCGAGCTGTTGGGGCTAGGATTCACGGTGGACCAAGTGGTGCACGGCTACGGCGATCTGTGCCAGTCTATCGGCGATTTGGCCGCGAAACGGAACGAGGCGTTTGACGTGGACGAATATCGTACCCTCAACCGTTGCCTGGACAACGCCATCGCCGACGCCGTGACGGCATTCTCTGGACAGCGCGATGTCGTCGCCGCCGACCAGCAGGCGCTTGCCGTCAACGAACGCCTGGGCTTTTTTGCCCACGAATTGCGCAACTATCTGAACACCGCGACGCTGGCGCTGACCGCCATCAAAACCGGCAAGGTTGGCGTTTCCGGCACGACCGGAGCGGTGCTGGACCGCAGTCTGGTGGGACTGCGCAACCTGATCGACCGCTCCCTCACCGAGGTGCGCATGAGCGCGGGCATGTCTTTGCAAAACCGCCTGTATTCGCTCGCCGACTTGATCGCCGAGCTCAGGTGCGCCGCAACGCTGGAAGCGCAGGTGCGAGGCTGCATCTTTACCGTCCCCGCGGTGGACCCGTTGCTGGCGGTGGACGCCGACCGGGATTTGCTGTTCTCGGCCGTGGGCAACCTGCTGCAATACGCGTTCAAGTTCACCTTGCCGGGAACCGAGGTGACACTGCACGCCTACGCCGAAGCGGAGCGTATCTTCATCAACGTCAAGGATCACTGCGGCGGCTTGGCGCCGCATGTCGCGGAAAACATGTTCACGCCGTTTGCGCAGGGCGAGGCGGACAAGACCGGGCTTGGGCTCGGACTGTCCATTGCCCGCCGCAGTGTCGAGGCAAACGGCGGGCGTCTTAGCGTGCGCAATCTGCCCGGCTGCGGCTGCGTCTTTACCCTCGAGTTGCCGCGCCACGCGCTGGAACCGCCCTCCACGACGGAGTCGGTAGATTGATGCGCTGCGGGCCGGCGCGTCGATTAATTAAGCTTTTGTCAATCTAGCCGTTTTCGATGTACAATTTTCCCTGATTCAAGCCATGGCCCGCTCCGGCCGCTCCGGTTCGCGCCCGTGCCAAATGGGGGACGTTGATGCAACAACACATACTGGTCTATGCCGATTCTTTGTCCTGGGGCATCGTCCCGGCGACCCGCCGGCGCCTCGACTTCGACCAGCGCTGGCCGGGCGTGATGGAAGCCGCGCTGCTGGCCGGCGCGCGCCGGGTGCGCGTGCTCGAAGACTGCCTGAACGGCCGCCGCACCGTTTGGGACGACCCGTTCAAGGCCGGGCGCAACGGCCTGGCCGGCCTGGCGCAGCGCATTGAAAGCCATTCGCCGCTGGCGCTGGTCGTACTACTGCTGGGCACCAACGACTTCCAATCCACGCACCAGAACCACGCCTGGCACGCCGCCCAGGGCATCGCCACGCTGGTCGGGGCGATCCGCGGCGCGCCGATCGAGCCGGGCATGCCGGTACCGCCGGTCTTGGTGGTGGCGCCGCCGCCGATGCGCACGCCGCGCGGGGCGCTGGCGCCCAAGTTCGCCGGCGCCGAGCAGCGCAGCGCCGGTCTGGCGGACGCCTACCGCGCAGTGTGCGCCGAACTCGGCTGCGATTTCTTCGACGCCGGCGGCGTCGTCGCGTCGAGCCCGATCGACGGCATCCACCTCGACCTGGAGCAGCACGCGGTGCTGGGACTGGCCCTGGCCGACGTCGCCGCCGCGCTGTTGGCCAACAGGGGCGGCACATGATTGAACAACAAACCGCCCAAGCCGCCCGATGCCGCTACTGGTTTCCGGCCAAGTCCTACGGCTGGGGCTGGGGCTGGCCGTCGGCCTGGCAGGGGTGGCTGGTGCTGGGCCTGTTCGCGCTCCTGCAGGGCCTGGGCATACTGTGGTTTGCGCCGGCCCGGGCTGCGCTGGCCTACCCGCTCTACGTCGCCGCGCTCGTCGCCGCGCTGCTGGCGGCGTGCTGCTTGAAGGGCGAACCGCCGCGCTGGAGTTGGGGCAAAAAATAGCCCGTTTCCGCGCGGCCAAGGTTGTCGGATGACGCCGTTCCGGCTCATTGGCGCGCGCACCAGGGCTGCGGCCGCTGGATCGCGTAGCCCTGCGCGAAGTCGACGCCGATCTCGCGCAGCGCCTCCAGCGTGGCCTCGTCTTCGACGAATTCGGCGATGGTGCGGATGCCCATCACGTGGCCGATGTGGTTGATCGATTCGACCATGGCGCGGTCGATCGGCGCCTTCACCATGTCCTTGACGAAACTGCCGTCGATCTTCAGGTAGTGCACCGGCAAATGTTTGAGGTAGGCGAACGACGACATGCCGCTGCCGAAGTCGTCGAGCGCGAACTGGCAGCCGATGGCGCGCAATTCGCGCATCAGCGCGGTCGCCTGGACCAGGTTGGCGATCGCCACCGTTTCGGTGATCTCGAAGCAGATGCTGGCCGGGTCGACCGCCGATTGCTGGAACTGGCCGCGGATGAATTGCAGGAAGTCGTCGTCGCACAGCGTCGCGCCGGACAGGTTGATGGCGTAGACGGTGCCGGCCGCCCGCTCGCCGTCGATGCTGGCGCAACCGGCCAGCGCGGTGCGCACCACCCAGCGGTCGATGCTGGGCATCAAGCCGTAGCGCTCGGCGGCCGGTATGAACGCCATCGGCGGCACGATGGCGCCGTCCTCGTCGCGCATGCGGATCAGTAGTTCGTGGTGCGGCGCCGCGCCGGCGCCCGCGTCGAGCGCGGCGATCTCTTGCGAATACAGCACGAAGCGGTTGTCCTCGAGCGCCGCGCGGATGCGCGCCACCCAGCCCATCTGGCCCTGCCGGTGGGCGAATTCGGCGTCCTCCTGGCGGTAGACCTGGACCCGGTTGCGGCCCTTTTCCTTGGCCACGTAGCAGGCCGAGTCGGCCATGCCGAGCACGTCGCCGAGGGTCATGCTGTCGTTGCTGTAGGTGACCAGGCCGATCGTCACGCCGACGGCGAAACTCTTGTCCTTCCAGACGAAGCGGAAATCGTTGACGCTGGCGCGCAACATTTCGGCGATGCGCGCGGCGGCCGGCGTCGGGCAGCTGTCGAGCAGCACGCCGAACTCGTCGCCGCCCAGCCGCGCCAGCGTGTCGGTCTGGCGCAGCTTGCCGTTCAGCACGCTCGACAACTGCCGCAGCAACTCGTCGCCGGCGACGTGGCCGCAGGTGTCGTTGACGATCTTGAACTGGTCCAGGTCGAGGTACAGCAGCGTGTGCTCCTTGTGCTGGATCTTGCCCGTTTGCAGAGACAATTCGACGCGCCGTTCGAATTCGCGCCGGTTGATCAGGCCCGTCAGCGGGTCGTGCGTGGCCTGGTGGGTCATCTCGGCGGCCATCTTGCGCGCCGCGCTGACGTCGTGGAACACCAGCACCACGCCGATCATCTCGCCCTCGCGGCCGCGGATCGGCGCGGCCGAGTCCTCGACGGCGAAGCGCTGGCCGCTGTGGCGGTGGATCAGCACGGTGTTTTCCTCCAGCCCCGCCAGTTGCCCGCTGCGCAGCACGGCCTGGACCGGGTCGTGCGCCGGCTCCTGGGTGCGCTCGTCGATGATTTTGAACACCTCGGGCAGCGGGCGCCCGAGCGCCTCCTCGTCGGGCCAGCCGGTCATGCGCTCGGCCACCGGATTGAGGTAGGTGACCAGGCCGGCGGTGTCGGTGGTGATGACGGCGTCGCCGATCGAGTTCAGCGTCACGTGCAGCCGCTCCTTCTCGGCGAACAGCGCCTGCTCGGCGCGCTTGCGCGCCGTGATGTCGCGCACGATGCCGACGAACTGGCGCTGGCCGCCGACGCGCATGTCGTTGATGCTCAATTCCAGCGGGAACACCGCGCCGCCGGCGCGCAAGCCCGGCAACTCGACGCTTTGGCGCCCGACCACGCGCGCCGCGCCGCCCTGCAAATAGCGGCGCATGCCGCCGTCGTGCGGCGCGTGCATGTCGGACGGCATCAGCATCTTGATGTTGCGACCGAGCACGTCGGCGGCGGCGTAGCCGAATATCCTGCTGGCGGCCGGGTTGAACGATTGAATCGCGCCGTCCTCGTCTATCGTCAGGATGCCCTCGTCCACGCTGCCCAGCAGGGTGGCGATCTGCTGCTCCTTGTCGGCCGCCGCCGCCTCCGACCTGAGCAGGCGCAGCGCCAGCGGCTTCAACTGCGAGCGCAGCAAGGCGGCCCCCAGCGCGACCAGCGCCGTCAGCCACATCAGCAGCGACCTGAGCTGGTCGCGGATCACCGCGTACAACTCGACCGTGTCCTGCTTGAGAACCATCCCCAGGCCGGGCGCCAGCAGGCCGTAGGCCGCCACCACGTTCTTGCCGCGGTAGTCCAGCGTATTGACCACCCCGGCCGCGCCGCCGAGCGCCCGCGACATCGCCAGCGGTTGGCCGTACGTGCTGAAACGGCTGGGGCGATACAGCACGGGGTTGCGCGATTGGGGCAGGCACAGCAGGTTTTTGCCGGCGCCGACGCAGATGCCGGTTTCGCCGGTGGCGCCAAATTCGCCGACGTCGGTCAATTGCGCGTACAGCGCGTCGAGCGAGCGCTCGAGCACCAGCGTGCCGAGCGCGCCGGCGTCGTCGACGACGCGCAACGTCGTCCTTAACCACAAGCCGTCGGCCCACAACAGCACATTGGCGCCGCCGCCGGGTAGCGCGGCGGCGAAGGGCGACGAGGCGGCGAAGCGGCCGGTCCGCAACAGCTCGGCGCCGGCCTGGTCGTACAGTAGCGCGCCGCGGAAGCCCGACGCCAACAAGCTCTTGCCGATCGCCTCCAGGTCCGCGGCGGCGTCGGCGTTGGCCGGGTCGCGTCCGAGGCGGCGCGTGGCGTCGATCAGGCCGGGACGCCTGGCGGCGGCGGCGGCGCTTTCCAGCGCTTGCGCGATCGAGGTGCGAAACAGCAACAGGCGGTTGTCGAAATTCGAGGACAGGCGTTGCCGCAGGGTCTTTTCCAGCACCGCCTGTTGCGACACGAAGCCGATCAGCCCGGCGGTCATGGCCAGCACCACCAGGATCGAGCAGCCCATGAAGACGATTTTTTCATCTTCCTTGAAATGGCTGCGCGAGCGGTACCAGTCGGCCTTGTTCCAGCCCAGCCAGAGGGCCGAGCCCGCCAACATCATGCCGACGGCCGTGTGGATGGCCATCCGCGCCGAGCTGGCCCAGCCGTACAACAGGTCCGGCGCCAACGCGTACCCCACCAGGCCCGTCAAGCCCAGGGCCAGTACGCACACGGTCAGCACCTGGGTCGCCACGGCCCGCCGCTTGTTGCTCACGCGCGACATCAGCGCCAGCGCGGCGCCGATCGCCATGAAGGACAGCGCGGTGTTCGGCGCCATGCGCCCGGGACGCACATTGCCGTCGCCGATCCACAGGTGCAGCGAGGGCAGGTCGATGCCGAAGCTGACGTCGAACAGCATTTCCGCGAACGACAGCGCGCCCACCGCGAGCTGCAGCGCGCCGACGCCGTCCTGCAGCGCCGCCAGGGGTTTGCGCGTGACGCCCGGCAGGACGATGGCCGCGCCGACGCCGACAAAACACAGGGCGGTATTGAACACCATCGGCACGAAGCCGGGGCTGAAGCGCACCATCAGCGGATACTTCAGCAACCATCCCAGCAGCACCGTGGCGCCCAGCGCCAACAGGGCCGCGCCGATCAGGGTTCTGGGTGTGTCAGCTTGGCTCATGTGTGCGGGACTCTCATTGCGACGGCGTTGCGCGGACCCGGCGTCGACAAAACGCCGGGCGTTGCCGGAAGCTTATAACAAGACTTACCCGCCACCAAGCCATATTACTCAAGGAAATCATCAATCTTGTGCCCGGCGGCAACACACGCCGCGGCCCGCGCCATATGCCGCCGCCGCGCGGCACATGTGTTTCAAATGATGTCGGCGCGCGCCGGGAACGCGTATAATTGTCTTGCTGCCGAAAGGCGGCAACGCTAGGGGTCCTGCGCGTCGATGGCGATGCGCGGGTGAGAAATACCCTCCGAACCTGATCTGGATAATGCCAGCGAAGGGAAGCTTTAGGAAGCGCCGGCCACCGGCGTCGCCGAACCTCCTTAGCTGGCTCCAGGCTGCATTTTTAGCCCTACACGCCAAGCCAAGGAGCCACATTGAACGCCAATCCGACATTCCTCTCCGCCACCGCGACGGTCGACCAGGCCGCGATCGCGCCGCTGCCCAATTCGCGCAAGATTTACGTCGAGGGCAGCCGCCCCGACATCCGCGTGCCGATGCGCGAAATCAGCCAGTCCGACACCGAAGCCTCGTTCGGCGGCGAAAAGAACCCGCCGATCTACGTCTACGACACCTCCGGCCCGTACACCGACCCGGACGCCGTCATCGACATCCGCTCCGGCCTGGCCGCGCCGCGCCTGCCGTGGATCGTCGAGCGCGGCGACACCGAGGAGCTGGCCGGGCCGAGTTCGGACTACGGCATCGAACGCCTGGCCGACCCGAAGCTGGCCGAGCTGCGCTTCAACCTGCAGCGCAAGCCGCGCCGCGCGCTGGCCGGCGCCAACGTCACGCAGATGCACTACGCCCGCCGCGGCATCGTCACGCCGGAGATGGAGTACGTCGCCATCCGCGAAAACATGCGCCGCCGCGAATACCTGGAGGAGCTGAAGGGGTCCGGTCCGATGGGCCAGCGCCTGGCCGACCTGATGGGCCGCCAGCATCCGGGCCAGTCCTTCGGCGCGGCCATCCCGGCCGAGATCACGCCCGAGTTCGTGCGCGAGGAAATCGCCCGCGGCCGCGCCATCATCCCGGCCAACATCAACCACCCCGAAGTCGAGCCGATGATCATCGGCCGCAATTTCCTGGTCAAAATCAACGCCAACATCGGCAACTCCGCCGTCACCTCGTCGATCGGCGAGGAAGTCGAGAAGATGACCTGGGCCATCCGCTGGGGCGGCGACAACGTCATGGACCTGTCGACCGGCAAGCATATCCACGAGACGCGCGAATGGATCGTGCGCAACAGCCCGGTGCCGATCGGCACGGTGCCGATCTACCAGGCGCTGGAAAAGGTCAACGGCAAGGCCGAGGACCTGACCTGGGAGATTTTCCGCGACACGCTGATCGAGCAGGCCGAGCAGGGCGTCGACTACTTCACCATCCACGCCGGCGTGCTGCTGCGCTACGTGCCGATGACGGCCAAGCGCCTCACCGGCATCGTCTCGCGCGGCGGCTCGATCATGGCCAAGTGGTGCCTGGCGCACCACCAGGAGTCGTTCCTGTATACGCATTTCGAGGAAATCTGCGAAATCATGAAGGCCTACGACGTCTCGTTCAGCCTCGGCGACGGCCTGCGCCCCGGCTCGATCTACGACGCCAACGACGAAGCCCAGCTGGGCGAGCTGAAGACCCTGGGCGAGTTGACCCAGGTGGCCTGGAAGCACGACGTGCAGGTGATGATCGAGGGCCCCGGCCACGTGCCGATGCACCTGATCAAGGAAAACATGGACTTGCAGCTGGAGCAGTGCGGCGAGGCGCCGTTCTACACGCTGGGGCCGCTGACCACCGACATCGCGCCCGGTTACGACCATATCACCTCGGGCATCGGCGCGGCGATGATCGGCTGGTACGGCACCGCCATGCTGTGCTACGTCACGCCGAAGGAGCATCTGGGCTTGCCGAACAAGGCCGACGTCAAGGACGGCATCATCACGTACAAGATCGCGGCGCACGCGGCCGACCTGGCCAAGGGCCACCCGGGCGCGCAAATCCGCGACAACGCGCTGTCGAAGGCGCGCTTCGAGTTCCGCTGGGACGACCAGTTCAACATCGGCCTGGACCCGGACAAGGCGCGCGAGTTCCACGACGAGACGCTGCCCAAGGATTCGGCCAAGGTCGCGCATTTCTGCTCGATGTGCGGGCCGCATTTCTGCTCGATGAAGATCACCCAGGAGGTGCGCGAGTACGCCGCCAAGATGGGCGTCTCCGAGGTCGCCGCGCTGAAGCAGGGCATGCAGGTGAAGGCCATCGAGTTCGTCAAGAACGGCGCCGAACTGTATCGGAAGGTCTGAGGCCATGGTCGCGATTTTGCTCAACGGCGCGGCCCGCGAGGTGCCGCCGCAGCACACGCTGCACGACCTGATCGAGGCGCTCGAACTGGGCGGCCAGGCGCTGGCGCTGGCCGTCAACCGCGCCGTGGTGCCGGGGGGGGGGGGGGGGGGGGGGGGGGGGGGGGGGGGGGGGGGGGGGGAGAGAGGGGGGGAGAGAGGGGGGGGGGGGGGGGGGGGGGGGGGGGGGCGTGGG
>NZ_JBJXIB010000100.1:0-21747 GCF_046115965.1 Janthinobacterium sp. CG_23.3
TGCGCACGTTGCTGCAGATGGGCGAAGAATACGTCGAGCTCGGCTTGGACGCTCATGCGCATACCGGTAAGCATCAACGCGACCAGCGCCGGCAATGGCAATTTTCGCTGGCGGGAAAATGCGGCGGGGTGTTCAATATGTCGGGCCGTCAGAAGGAATTCGACGGACTGCAAATGCGCGGCAAGATCGTTGAACAGTGCGGCAAGGGACATGGCGGCCAATGAGGTAAAAAATCTCACTGGCCGCGCCCTACCTCACTGGCATGTCAAGCTTTTTATTGTATTTCGCTCTACTTTTAAAGAAAAATTCTTAACTTGGGTGGATTGGGCTAGACCGCGGGGGCTGACCCCGGCTCTTCGCCGCCGGTTCCCGTTGGCGCCCGCGGCGCGCCCGCCTCCCCGTAAGCGCATCTTTGCCCGTTGCAATTTGCGCGCCCCGGACCTATACTTCGCCGGTATTGCTTTTGGTATTCACAAACAGTCGTTTGCGAATTTAAATGGGAAGTCGGTGAGTTTTTCCGCACGGAAAAAAAGTGCCGACGCTGCCCCCGCAACGGTGATCGAGTAAAAGGGTTTGCAGTATGCCACTGTGCTTCGCATGGGAAGGCGTAAGCCCAGTCTGTTCCGCATCGGAACGCTACTCGTCAGTCCGGAAACCAGCCTGAAGCCTTTAATGCGTTTGTATCGCGGAGGGCGATCCAGGTGGTTTGCTGCGCTTCGCACCCATCTTTTCTCTTTCTTCAGTTACAAGCTTCTCAACGTTGCTATCTGGAAAGTACATCATGTCCACACATCACGCTGTCACCGGTCAGGTCGGTTCGCAATCCCAATTGGCCCTTTGGAAAGATAAAGTCTTGCCGTTCCTGATGGCCGGCGGCCTTGGCCTGGTGCTGTTGTACGGCGCCGCGTTCGCCGAAACGGAAGCCCTGCACAACGCGGCCCACGACAGCCGCCATTCGGCGAGCTTCCCGTGCCACTAACGCGCTCGGCCGGCGGGATTAACCTGGGCGCGTTCAACCGCATCGTTCGCGCCGCCGCATTTTCAGGCATCCTTGCCGGCCTGCTGTTGACCGCCGTCCAGCAGGTCCAGGTCAGCAAAATCATCTTGCAGGCCGAGACGTACGAGGACGCCGCCGCGTCCTCCGCCGCGCCTGTCGCCGAGCCGACGACGACGCCGGCGTCCGCCAAGGCGGTGCAGCATGTGCACGCCGACGGCCACGCCCATACGCACGCGACGGCGTTGCCGTCCGCGCCCGAGCATTCGCACGACGTCGCCTCGGCATCGGCGTCCGAGCAAGCGCACGAACAACAGCAACACACGCACGGCGGCTGGCAGCCGGAAAACGGCAAGGAACGCACCTTCTTTACCGCCGTCGCCAACATCAGCATGGCGGTCGGCTTCGGCCTGCTGCTGGCCGGTGCGATTAGCCTGCGCGGCCAGTCCATTGGCTTCGGCTCCGGCCTGCTGTGGGGCGCCGCCGGCTACCTGGTCTTTTTCGTGGCGCCGTCTATCGGCCTGCCGCCCGAGTTGCCCGGCACCGTCGGCGCGCCGCTGGCCGCGCGCCAAATCTGGTGGCTGACCACCGTGTCGGCCACCGCCGGCGGCCTGGCGTTGCTGGTGTTCGCCCGCAGCCTGCCGCTGAAGCTGCTCGGCGCCGCCGTGCTGTTCGTGCCGCATTTGGTCGGCGCCCCGCAGCCCGAGCTTCACGCCAGCAGCGCGCCGGCCGAACTGACGCGCTCCTTCGTCTACGCCACCGCGATTGCCAACGCCGCTTTCTGGCTGGCGCTGGGCGGCTTGGCCGGTTTCTTCTACAAGAAATCGGCCTGACGCCATGCGCACCCACAACCGTCATGTATTCATGTGCGTCGGCCCGCGCTGCACCGAAAACGGCGTGCAGGCGCAGGCCATGTTCGAGCTGATGGGCGAGAAGATCGACGCCCGCCCCGAACTGCGCATCAAGCGCACCCGCACGCACTGCATGGTCGCCTGCCGCAACAACGGCCCGATCATGGTGGTGTACCCGGAAGGCACCTGGTACAACCGCGTCGACGCGGCGGCGGTGGACCGCATTGTCAGCGAGCACCTAATCGGCGGCGAAGAAGTAAGCGATTTGATTTTCCATCGCCTCGGCGAAGGCGATACCTGTACATTGGAAAAAGAAGATGTCTGAAGCACCGGCTGGGAAAGCGCACATTGCGCTGTTGACGCACGCATCGAACGATTTGACGGTTTTGCACAGCGCGCTGTCCCAGATGCCGCCGGACTTCGCTCCGGTGGCTGGCGTCAACCTGCAATCGCTGGAAAGCGAAACGCAGATGGCCGCCTTGCTGGCCAAGGAACTGGCCGGCGCCCGCATCATCGTGCTGCGCGTGCTGGGCCGCCTCGGCGGCGTGCCCGGCTTCGCCGAACTGGTCGGCATGGCCAAGCGCCAGGGACGCCACCTGATCGCCATCAGCGGCACCGGCGAGCCCGACCCGGAGCTGGCGGCGGTGTCCACCGTTTCGCCGGACGTGCTGCAACAGGCGCTGAAGTACTTCCAGGCCGGCGGCAGCACCAACCTGGCGCAGTTGCTGCGCTACCTGTCCGACCATCTGCTGCTGACCGGCTTCGGTTTCGAGCCGGCGCACGCCTTGCCCGAGCACGGCATCTACCATCCCGACCTGGCGCAAGGCGCCGGGGTGGCCGACTGGCTGGCGTTGCGGGCGCCGGAAAAGCCGAGCGTCGGCATCGTTTTCTACCGTGCCCACTGGATGAGCGGGAACACCCGCTTCATCGACGCGCTGCTGGCGGCGCTGGAGCAGCGCGGCCTGAACGTGCTGCCGGTGTTCACCGCGTCGCTGCGCGCCGGCGGCGACGGCGGCGCGACGCTGCCGAGCGCGCTGCGCTATTTTAGCGGCGCACAAGGTGAAAGCGACGGCGCCCACATCGACGTACTCATTAATACCACCTCGTTCGCCATGGGCGAAATCACCCCCGGCGGGCCGACTCCGGCCGGCTGGTCGGTGGGCGTGCTGGAAACGCTCAACGTGCCGGTGCTGCAGGCGATCACCAGCGGCATGACGCAGACCCAGTGGCAGCAGTCGGCGCGCGGCCTGAATCCGCTCGACGCGGCCATGAACGTGGTCCTGCCGGAGTTCGACGGCCGCATCATCACCGTGCCGGTGTCGTTCAAGGCGCGCGCGGCCGGCATGCCCAGCGAAGCGGTGGAGTACGAGCCGCTGTTGGACCGCGTCGCCCGCGTGGCCGGCATCGCGGCGCGGTTCGCCCGCCTGAAACGGCTGCCGAACGCCGACAAGCGCGTCGCCTTCATGTTCACCAATTCGAGCAGCAAGGCCTCGCAGATCGGCAACGCCGTCGGGCTGGACGCGCCGGCGTCGCTGATGCGCATCCTCGAAGCGATGCGCGTGGCCGGCTATGACATCGGGGAGGTGCCGAAGGACGGCACCGCGCTGATCCATGACCTGGTGCAGCGCTGTTCCTACGACAATATCTACCTGACCGCCGAGCAGTTGACGCACGCCGCCGGCCGCGTGCCGGCGGCGCAGTACGCCACCTGGTTCGCCGACCTGCCAGCCGAGATGCGCGACAAAATGACGGCCCAGTGGGGCGCCGCGCCCGGCGAGGCCTACGTCCACGACGGCCACCTGGCGCTGGCCGGCATCGAACTGGGCAACACCTTCGTGGCGCTGCAACCGCCGCGCGGCTACGGCATGGACCCGGACGCGATTTACCACCAGCCGGACCTGCCGCCGACCCACCATTACTACGCGCTGTACCGCTGGTTACGCGACGAGTGGCGCGCCGACGCCATCGTCCACGTCGGCAAGCACGGCACCATGGAATGGCTGCCGGGCAAGGGCGTCGGCCTGTCGGAGAACTGCTTCCCGGACGCGCTGCTGGGCGACCTGCCGCTGTTTTACCCGTTCATCATCAACGATCCGGGCGAGGGCTCGCAGGCGAAGCGCCGCGGCCACGCGGTCGTCGTCGACCACCTGACGCCGCCGATGACCACCGCCGACACCTACGGCGCGCTGGCCCAGCTGACCCAGCTGGTCGACGAGTACTACCAGGTCGAGGTGCTGGACCCGGCCAAGCTGCCGCTGTTGCAGCAGCAGATTTGGGAGCTGGTCAAACAGACCAACCTGAACGCCGATTTGCAGGCGCGCCTGCTTCACCACGACCACGACCACGATCATGAGCATGAGCATGGCCACGGGCACGCACACGACCATGGCCACGATCACGGTCACGGTCACGGTCACGATCATGGTCACGACCACGACGGAGAATTGCCCGAGGCGCTGGCCAGCATGGGCGGCTCCGACGTCGCCCATCTGATCGAAGACCTCGACGGCTACCTGTGCGAGCTGGGCTCGGCGCAAATCCGCGACGGCTTGCACATCCTCGGCCGCGGCCCGGACCCGGAGCAGATGCCGGACATGCTGGTGTCGCTGACGCGTTTGCCGAATCTGGAAATCCCCGGCCTGCAAGCCGAAGTGGCGCGCCTGTTCGGCCTGAACATGGACATGCTGCTCGACCAAAAAGGCCGCCGCCTGAACGTCGTCGACGCGCTGGCGCGGCTGGCCAACTGCGCGGTTGTCACCCGCGCCGACGCGCTCGACGCGATTGATGGCTTGTGCCGTCGCTTGTTCGTCGAGCTGCACGAACACGCCTATTCGGCGGCGCGCATTGACGACGTCCTCGACCTCGTCTTCAGCGGCCTTGACGCCGGCGACAGCGCCGCCGCCAAGCCGCTGCTGCAACCGGCCCTGCGCGCCGGCGGCGGCAACATGCTGTCGCAAATGGGCAAGCCGCGCGCCAAGCCGGCCGCGCCGCCGCGTGCGGCCAGCGCCAGCGTCAAGCCGAGTCCGAGCGCGGCCCGTTTCGACGCGCTGCGCAAGGTGCTCGGTTTCGCCTGCCGCGAACTGGTGCCGAACCTGGCGCGCGCCACCGACGAAATCGACAACCTGATCAACGGCCTGGCCGGTGAATACGTGCCGGCCGGCCCGAGCGGCTCGCCGACCCGCGGCATGGCGCACATCCTGCCGACCGGGCGCAATTTCTATTCGGTCGACCCGCGCAGCGTACCGTCGCAGTCGGCCTGGCGCGTCGGCCTGCAACTGGCGCACGAGGTGCTGGTGCGGCACGAACGCGAAACCGGCGCCTATCCCGAGAGCGTGGCCATCAGCATCTGGGGCACCAGCGCGATGCGCACCCACGGCGACGACGTCGCGCAGATCCTGGCGCTGCTGGGCGTGCGCCCGGTGTGGCGCGCAGAAAGCCGCCAGGTTAGCGGCGTCGAGGTGATCCCGCTCGACGAGTTGAAGCGCCCGCGCATCGACGTCACCACGCGCATCAGCGGCTTCTTCCGCGACGCCTTCCCACAGCTGATCGACCTGATCGACGACGCCGTCAACACCGTCATCCAGCTCGACGAGCCGCTGACCCACAACTTCGTGCGCAAGCATTATCTGGCCGAGCTGGGCGACTGGATCGGCCAGGGACTGCCGCGGGACGAGGCCGAGAAACGCTCGGCCTACCGCGTTTTCGGCGCCAAGCCGGGCAGCTACGGCGCCGGCATCCTGCCGCTGATCCAGCATAAAAACTGGGAGGCTGACGCCGACTTCGCCGAGGCCTACGTCAACTGGGGCGGTTACGCCTACGCGCGCGGCGCCCAGGGCGCCGACCAGCGCGAAGCCTTCAAGGTGCGCCTGTCGGGCGTGCAGGTGGCGTTGCACAACCAGGACAACCGCGAACACGACATCTTCGACAGCGACGACTACCTGCAATTCCACGGCGGGATGATCGCCACCATCCGCGCCCTGACCGGGCAGCAGCCGCGCCACTACTTCGGCGACAGCCACGACCCGGCGCGGGCGCAGGTGCGCGACTTGAAGGAAGAGACGCTGCGCGTGTTCCGCTCGCGCGTGGTCAACCCGAAGTGGCTGGCCAGCATCCAGCGGCACGGCTACAAGGGCGGGCTGGAGCTGACCGCGACGGTCGACTACCTGTTCGGCTACGACGCCACCGCGCAGGTAATGGACGACTGGATGTACGAGGACGTGGCCCAGGCCTACGGCTTCGACCCCGAGATGCAGCGCTTTTTGCGGGAGGCCAATCCGTGGGCGCAAAACGCCATCGCCGAGCGCCTGCTGGAAGCGGCCAGCCGCGGCATGTGGGCCGAACCGCGCCCCGAGACGCTGGAGCAGTTGCGCGAGCTGTACCTGAATAGTGAAACCCTGTTGGAGGCGCGCGGCGAGACCCCGCGCAGCGCATAAAATGACAAGCACGAATTTCCCCTTCTCCGCCATCGTCGGGCAAGCGCAATTGCAGGCGGCCCTGCTGCTGTGCGCGGTGGACCCGAGCATGGGCGGCGTCCTGATCCGGGGCGACAAGGGCACCGCGAAAAGCACCGCCGCGCGCGCGCTGGCCGACGTGTTGCCGCGCATAGAGCGCGTCGCCGGCTGCGCCTTCAACTGCCCGGCCGGCGCGCCGTGCCAGCATTGTGAGGTGTGCGGCGAGGGCGGCGCCGAGCTGTCCGCCGTGCCCTTCGTCACGCTGCCGCTGGGCGCGACCGAAGACCGCGTCATTGGCAGCCTGGACCTGGCGCGCGCGCTGCAAGGCGGCCAACGCGCCTTCCAGCCCGGCCTGCTGGCCGCCGCCCACCGCGGCGTGCTCTATATAGACGAGGTCAACCTGCTGGCCGACCACCTGGTCGACGTGCTGCTCGACGTCGCCGCGATGGGCGTCAACTCGGTGCAGCGCGAAGGCTTGTCGATCCAGCATCCGGCGCGCTTCACCCTGGTCGGCACGATGAACCTGGAAGAGGGCGACCTGCGCCCGCAGCTACTGGACCGTTTCGGCTTGATGGTGGAGGTGACGGCGCCGCGCGACAAGAAGGTGCGCTCCGAGGTGGTGCGCCGGCGTATCGCCTACGAAGCCGACCCGGCCGGCTACAGCGCCACCTGGGAATTGCAGCAGCAGGCGCTGCACCGCCAGCTCGCCACCGCCCAGCGTCTGCTGCCGGACGTGGTGCTGGACGACGCCATGCTCGACCTGATCAGCCACCTGTGCTGCGAATTCGAGGTGGCCAGCCTGCGCGCCGACATCGTCATGCACAAAGCCTCGCGCGCACTGGCGGCGCTGGACGGCCGTTTGCAAGTCACGCCGGCCGACTTGCGCAGCGCCGCCGAACTGGTGCTGCCGCACCGGCGCCGCCGCAAACCGTTCGAACAGCCCGGGCTGGACCGCGAACGCTTGGACGAATTGATGCAGCAGGCCGCGCCGCCGCAGTCGGAGGACGGCTGCGAGCAGCAAAACCCGGACCAGCGGCAAAACGAGCAAGGCGAATCCGAACAACAGAATGACGAGCAAATGTTCGCCGCCGCGGCCGCCAATGGCGCCGCGCCGCGTATCGTGGTCGATTCCAGCGCCGCCCGTGCCAGCATGGGCCGCCGCAGCGAAGCGCTGAACGCGCCGCGCGGACGCGTGGTGCGCGCGGTACCGGACGACAATCCGAGCAGCCTCGCCATCGGCGCAACGCTGCGCAGCGCCGCCTTGCGCGACCCCGGCAATTTGCAGGTGACGCAGGCCGATCTGCACCAGCAAGTCCGCGTCGGCAAAAGAGCCAACCTGATCCTGTTCGTGGTCGACGCCTCAGGCTCAATGGCGGCGCAGCGGCGCATGGAAGCGGTCAAGGGCGCCGTGCTGACGCTGTTGACCGACGCCTACCAGCGGCGCGACGAAGTGGCCGTCATTTCCTTCCGCGGCCAGGCGGCGCAGGTGCTGCTGGCGCCGACCCGCAGCGTCGACCGTGCCGAACAAGGTTTGGGCGAGCTGCCCACCGGCGGGCGCACGCCGCTGCCGCACGCGCTGCAACTAGCGCTGGAAACGCTGGAGCGCGCCGCCGGCAACGCGCCGCCGCTACTGGTGCTGCTCACCGACGGCAAGGCCAACGTCGCCCTCAGCGAAGGCGGCGACCCGTGGCGCGAATCGCTGGCGATGGCCGAGCTGCTGGCCGAACGCGGCGTTCCCGCGCTGGTGCTCGACACCGAAAGCGGCTACCTGCGGCTTGGCCGCGCCGCGCAACTGGCGCACACCCTGGGCGCGGAATGCCTGACGCTGGAGCAGTTGTCGGCCGACAGCCTGGCGTTGACGATACGCGCGCGGATGGGTGCCGCATGACGCCCGGTAAAGTATATTTGATCGGCGCCGGACCCGGCGACGTCGAACTGATGACATTGAAGGCGGTGCGCCTGCTGGGCGAAGCCGACGTGGTGCTGCTCGACGACCTGGTCAACCGCGACGTGCTGCGCTTTATCGCGCCGCATGCGCGCGTGGTCGAAGTGGGCAAGCGCGGCGGCCGCCATTCGGCGACGCAGCAGGCCATCCACGAGCAGCTGCTGGAGCACGCGCTGGCCGGCAGCGTCGTCGCGCGCTTGAAGGGCGGCGATCCGTTCGTGTTCGGCCGCGGCGGCGAGGAAATGCAGTGCCTGCAAGCGGCCGGCATTGAAGTCGAAGTGGTCAGCGGCGTGACCTCCGGTGTGGCCGCCCCGGCCGCGGTCGGCATTCCGCTGACGCACCGCGACCACGCCCGCAGCGTGACGTTTTTGACCGGGCACGGTTGCAACGACGACCCGACCAACTGGGCGGGCCTGGTGGCCGCCGGCGGAACGCTGGTAATCTACATGGGCATCGCCAATTTGCCGCAGATCGTCGCAAGCCTGCTGGCCGCCGGCATGCCGGCTACCCGGCCGGCGGCGGTGATCCAGCACGGCACCTTGCCGCAGCAGCGCAGCGTGGCGGCGCCGCTGGCCGAACTGGCCGCCGTGGTGGAGGCGCAAGGCATTGGCAGCCCGGCTATCGTCATCGTCGGCGACGTCGTCAGCGTGGCGAAGTTGATGTAGCATGCCCGCCGTTGGTTTTAATTACGACATTCTTTAGGAGCAGTTTGTATGATCATTTGTATCGGCGCAGGGCCGGGTGACATTGGATATTTGACGCAGCGTGGCGCGGACTTGATCCGCAACGCCGACGTCGTCGCCGGCTTCGAGGCCGTGCTGAACGTGGTGCGCAGCCTGATCCCGGCCCAGGCCCAGGTGATCACGATGGGTTACCGCGACCAGGTCGCCAAGCTGGACGAGTGCGCCATCGAACACCACGCCGGCAAAAAATGCGTGGTCGTCTTCATGGGCGACATCCATTTCAGCGGCTTCCAATACCTGGAGCGGGTCGAGCGCGCCGTCGGCCATCCGGTCGAATCGCTACCGGGCATCTCGTCGGCGCAGATCCTGGCCTCGCGCGCCAAGGTCTGTTTCGACGAAACCACCTTCATCACTTTCCACCGCCGCGGCGACTTGAGCCCGTTCAAGCGCCACCTGGTGCACGTGCTGCAAGACCAGCGCAACGCCATCGTCATTCCGTGCCCTTGGGACGAGGCGCGCTCCTTCATGCCCTGGCACATCGCCGCCTATCTGATGGAGCAGGGCATCTCGCCCGAGCATCCGACCGAGGTGTGGGAAAACCTGACCCGTGGCGAGGCCGAATGGCACGGCACGCTGGCCGAATGCGCCGAACACAAATGCTCGGACATGAGCATCATGCTGATCCGCACGCTGGACCCGATGGCCAGCCAGATCGAAGCGCCGGAGCAGAAATGACGCAGGCCGACAAACTGGGCATCGTCGTGGCCGGCCACGGCAGCCGCGACCCCGACGCCGTGCGCGAATTCGAGGCGCTGGTCGAGCTGGTGCGGGCGCGCGCGCCGAACGACGTCGTCACCCACGGCTACCTGGAATTCTCCAGCCCGACCATCGCCGAGGCGGTGACGGCCAACCTGGCCGCCGGTTCGCGCCAGTTGGCGGTGGTGCCGGGCGTGCTGCTGGCCGCCCGCCACGCCAAGAACGACATGCCGGCCGAGGTGCAGGCGATGGCGCGCGACTACCCGGACATCGATTTCCACTTCGGCGCGCCGTTGAACCTGCACCCGAAATTGCTGCAACTGGCGCAGCAACGCATCGTCGAGGCGGAGGCGACTTCGCCCGCCACCGTGCGCCGCGGCGACACCTGCCTGGTGCTGGTCGGACGCGGCACCACCGACCCCGACGCCAACGGCGACGTGTCGAAGATGGCGCGCATGCTGGAAGAGGGCATGGGCTTCGGCGCCGCCTACGTCTGCTATTCCGGCACCGCCACGCCGCTGGTGGCCGACGGCCTGCGCGCCGCCGCCCGCATGGGTTACGCGCGCCTGGTGGTGCTGCCGTTCTTCCTGTTCGACGGCGTGCTGGTCAAGCGCATCTACGCCGCAGCCGACGACCTGCGCGAGCGCGAGCCGGGCATCGAAGTGCTGAAGGCCGGCTACTTCGGCGTCCACCCGCACGTCGCCGACGTCATGATCGAACGCGCGCGCGAAGCCGTCGAAGGCCGCGCCGCGATGAACTGCTCGCTGTGCAAATACCGCGTGCAGATCGTCGGCTTCGAGCAGCAGGTCGGCGAGCCGCAGCGCGCCCACCACATGGCGGTGCGCGGCCTGCTGGCCAAGGAAGGCGCCGAGACGGCGCCGGCCAAGCCGGAATTCGCGCCCTACGAGCCGCATCCGATCGAGGCCGAGAGCTTCCGCATCATCGCCGACGGGCGCGACTGGAGCGCCTTCCCGGCGGCGCATTTGACGGTGCTGCAGCGGCTGGTACACACCAGCGGCGACTTCGACGCCGTCAACGATATGTACTTCTCGCCGGGCGCCATCGAAAGCGGCATCCGCGCGCTGCTGCGCTGCAAACGCGTGCTGACCGACGTGACGATGGTGCAGACCGGCCTGAAACGGGCCTTGCTGGAGCAGCTCGGCATCGACACCTGGTGCGGCGTGCACGACCGCGAAACGCACCTGATGTCGGAACAGTACGGCATCACCCGCTCGGCCGCCGGCATCCGCCGCGGCTGGGAAAAATTCGGCAACGACGTCGTCGTCTCGATCGGCGACGCGCCCACCGCCATCGCCGAGGCGGTGCGGCTAATCCGCGACCACGGCTGGCGCCCGCAACTGGTGATCGGCCTGCCGGTCGGCTTCGTCGGCACGCGCGAAACCAAGGAGGAATTGCGGCGCTGCCTGCAAGTGCCGCGCATTACCAACAGCGGAACGCGCGGCGGTTCGCCGTGGGCGGCCAGCGTGGTCAACGGCATGATGATCGACGCGCTGAACCAGCTCGCCGGGTATGAGCCTGGCTGAACGCAGCGAGTATGACCTGGCGGTGCTGGCCCTGAACGGCCTGCGCCGCGGCCGCACCACGGGCAGTTGCGCGACGGCGGCGGTGAAGGCGGCGCTGAACTTGCTGCTGTCGGGCGAGCGCAGCGACACCGTCAAGGTCAGCCTGCCGGACGGCGTGCACTACCTGGTGGTGCCGATCCAGATGGTGGATTTTTTAAGTGAAGGCGTGGTCCGGGCCGAAGTCTTGAAGGACGGCGGCGACGACCCCGACAACACTCACGGCGCGACGATTTTCGCCGAGGTGCGCCGCAGCGACGCGGGCGAGGTGCGTTTTTTCGCCGGCCGCGGCGTCGGCACGGCGACCCAGCCTGGCCTGCGCGTGGCCGTCGGCGAGCCGGCTATCAACCCGGTGCCGCGGCAGATGATGCGCATGGCGGTGGCCGAGGTGCTGGACGAGGCGCTGGCCGGGCAGCTCGACGCCGGCTTCGACCTGACCATCGGTTGCGAGGACGGCGAGGCGATCGCGCGCAAGACCTTCAACCCGCGCCTGGGCATCCTCGGCGGCATTTCGATCCTCGGCACCTCGGGCATCGTCGAGCCGATGTCGATGGCCACCTGGATCGCGTCGATTGAAGTGTACGTGCGGGTGGCGCTGGGCGGCGGCGCGCAAAGCGTGGCGTATTTGCCCGGTAAAATCGGACGGGACTACGCCCGCGACGTGCTGGGCCTGCCCGAAAAACGCAGCGTGCAGATCGCGAACTTCCTGGGCGACTCGCTCGACTTCACGCAAAAGGCGTTGCAGGAGGAGGGCCGCACGCTGGACGTGCTGTGGCTGGCGGGGCACCCGGGCAAGCTGGCGAAGGTGCTGGACGGCTGGTGGGATACGCATTCGAGCAAGAGCAATATGGCGATGGCCGGAGTGGCGCGGGTGGCGGCTGAAATGGGCTACGCGGCGCCCCTGGTGCAAGAGATAGAAAACGCAAACACAGTGGAAGCGGCAATGGAAATATTAAGAAGTGAACCCGGTTCGCAGGCATTTTGGATCGAGATCGAGCGGCGCATCGGCGCGCTCGCGCACGCCCGCGTGCCGTCGGTGAAGCGCCTGGAAGTGCGTCTGTTCGACCTGGCCGGCAATTCGCTGGGAGCGTCGGCATGAGCGCAGGGCTGAACACCTCAGTGGACACGCAACTGGGCACGCTGTGGGGCATCGGCGTCGGCCCCGGTCCGGCCGGCTACCTGCCGCTGGCGGCGCTGGAGGCGCTGCGCCAGGCCGACCTGATCTACGCGCCGCGCGCGCGCGGCGTCAACGCCTCGGTGGCGCTGCAATGCCTGGCCGGCATCGACCTCGACCCGGCCAAGCTGCGCGACATAGAATTCAATATGGACCCGGACCGTTCGGTGCTCAGCGAGCACTACGCGCAACTGGCCGACGGCATCGCCGCACAGTTGCGCGCCGGCCGCAACGTCGCCTACCTGACCATCGGCGATTCGCTGACCTACTCGACCTACGGCTACGTATTGGCGGCGCTGCGCGAACGGCTGCCCGGCCTGCCGCTGCGCACCTTCCCCGGTATCACCAGCTACGCCTCGGCGGCGGCGGCGCTCAGTTGGCCGCTGGGCGAGGGCAAGGAACGCGTGCTCATTTTGCCGTGTCCGGAAACCCCGGAAGAGCTGCGGCGCGACATTGACACCCACGACATCGTGGTGCTGATGAAGGTCGGCACGCGCCTGGGTTGGGTGCTCGACTTGCTGCGCGAGATGGGCATCGCCGAACACTGCGCCTTCGCGCGCCGCATCGGCCTGCCCGGCGAAATGCTGGCCAACGGCGTCGGTGGGCTGGTTGCCGACGAGGCGATGGGCTACCTGGCCACCATGCTGGTGCGCCGCAATCCACGAGAAGAAAGATAGACATGAAGGTATATTTCATTGGCGCCGGCCCCGGCGCGGCCGACCTGATCACCCTGCGCGGCGCGCGCCTGCTGGGCAGCGTCGACATCGTGCTGTACGCCGGTTCGCTGGTGCCGACCGACATGCTGCAGCACTGCCGGCCGGACGCCGAGTTGATCGACACCGCCCAGCTCGACCTGGAACAGCAGCAGGCTTGCTACGTGCGCGCGCAGGCCGCCGGCAAGGACGTGGCGCGGCTGCACTCGGGCGACCCGGCGATTTATGGCGCCACGGCCGAGCAGATGCGCCGCCTCGACGCCCTCGGCATCGAGTACGACGTCGTGCCGGGCGTGTCCTCGTTTACGGCCGCCGCCGCCGCGATCCAGACCGAGCTGACCAAGCCGGAAGTGTCGCAAACGGTGATTTTGACGCGCGTTTCCGGGCGCGCCTCGGCGGTGCCGGAACTCGAATCGATCGCCAAGCTGGCCGAACACCGCGCCACCATGTGCATTTTCCTGTCCGGCCCGCACCTGAAGAAAATCGTCGCCGACCTGTCGCTGCACTATCCGCAGGAGACGCCGGTGAACCTGGTCTACCGCGCCAGCTGGCCGGAACAGAAAATCTACCAGGGCACGCTGGGCACGGTGTTGAAGGATACCAAGCGCGGCGCCTGGAACCTGACCACGATGATGCTGGTCGGCGCCGCCCTCGACAAGAACATCGCGGCCGAGTCCAGCCTGTATTCGAAGGACTTCACGCACCTGTTCCGCGTGGTGAAGAAGACCAAGGGCAAAGCCAAGGCCAAGCTTGACGCCGACGTTGAAACCGTGGACGTGACCGGGGCCGCCGCGTGAGCGACGCCGCCCTAGGCATCTGGCTGGTGCGCGCCGAAGGCGAGGCGCTGGCCGCCGTGCTGCGGGCGCGCCTGGGCGCCGAGGTCTACCGGCCCTGGCTGAATCCGGGCGTGGCGCAGAAGGCGCAGTTCGCCGCCGCCTACCGCCAGCACGCCCAATGGGTGATGGTGGCGGCCAGCGGCATCGCCGTGCGCTTCCTCGACGGCCTGGCGCAGGACAAACACAGCGACCCGGCGCTGGTGGTACTGGACGAGGCGGGCCGTTTCGCGGTCTCGCTGCTGGCCGGCCACGAGGGCGGCGCCAACGAACTGGCCTACCGCGTGGCCGCGGTGGTCGGCGCGGTGCCGGTGGTGACGACGGCCACCGAGGCGCTGAAACCGCTGACCCTGGGCGTCGGCTGCCGCAAGGGCGTGCCGGCCGAACGGATCGAAGCGGCGGTGCTGCACGCGCTGGGCCAGCGCGGCCAACGCCAAATAGCCGAGGTGCGCGAAGTGGCCACCGTCGACCTGAAGGCGAACGAGCCCGGCCTGCTGGAATTTTGCCGCAAGCACGGCCTGCCGCTGCGCGTGTTCGCCCGCGCCACGCTGGCGGCGCGGCCCTGGGTCACCAAGGCGTCGGAATGGGTAATGCAAAACGTGGGGCTGGACGGCGTGTGCGAGCCGTGCGCCCTGGTGGCCAGCCCGCGCGGCGAGTTGCTGGTGCCGAAAACGAGTCTGGACGGCGTCGCCGTCGCAGTGGTTCAAGATAAATGGATGGAAATATGAGCGGTGTATTGAATTTGGTGTCGGTTGGCCCTGGTTTTGGCGATTTGATCGTGCCGCGCGCGGTCGCTGCCCTGCAAAGCAGCGACGTGATCGTCGCCTATGAACTGTATCTGCGCTGGATCGCGCCGCACATCGAGGGCAAGGAGATCCACACGCCGCCGCTGACGCAGGAGCGCGAACGCGCCTTGCTGGCGATCGAAAAGGCGCGCGGCGGCGCCAAGGTCTCGCTGATTTCCAGCGGCGACATCGGCATCTACGCGATGGCCGCGCTGGCCTACGAGGAAATGAGCGAGGACGACACCTATGAAGTGAACCTGGTGCCGGGGATTACGTCGGCGAACGCCTGCGCCTCGCTGCTCGGATCGCCGCTGTCGCACGACTTCGCCACGCTCAGCCTGTCCGACCTGCTGTGCCCGTGGGACTGGATCGAACACCGCGCCCGCCACATCGCCCAGGCCGACCTGGCCTGCGTGATGTACAACGTGCAAAGCGCCGGGCGCCAGCAGGGCGTCTACCGCGTGCTGCAACTGATGCTCGAATCGAAGGCCCCCCACACGCTGTGCGGCGTCGTCAAGAACGCCTACCGGCCCGGCCAGCAGGTGAGCATCCACCGCCTCGACGAACTGCCGTCGCTGCAGTTCGACATGTTGACCACCATCGTCGTCGGCAACCGCTTCACCAAGCGCAAACGCGGCCAGATCTACACGCCGCGCGGTTACAACGACTGGTCCATGCCGGAAGGCGCGCCGTTGGCCGCGCCCGAGCGCGAGGCGCTGCCGGCCGACGGCGTCTGGGTCTTCTCCGGCACCAGCGACGGCAACGCGCTGGCGGCGCAACTGGCGGCGGGGCAGGGCAGCCCGGTGGTGGTGTCGGCGGCCACCGGCTACGGCGGCGAAGTGGCGTTGAAGGACTGCCCCGGCGCGACCATCTGGGCCGGCCGCCAGGGCATCGAAGCGCGCCGCCAGGCGCTGACGCAAAGCCGCGCCCGCGTGCTGGTCGACGCCACCCATCCGTACGCCACCAGCATGTCGAACCAGTTGATCGGGTTGGCGCTGGAACTGGGCATCCCCTACCTGCGCTACGAGCGCGCCAGCGAGTTCGCGCCGGCCGACGGCGAACTGTGCGCCTCGGCGCAGCAGGCCGGCGAGCGCGCCATCGAACTCGGCCAGCGCATCTTCCTGGCGACCGGCTCGAAAGACCTGGCCACTTTCCTGACCTTGCCCGGCGCGGCCGACAAGCAGTGGTTCGTGCGCCTGACCGCCGAGCCGGAATTCATCCAGCGCGCGATTGCGCTGGGCGTGCCGCGCGACCGCATCTGCGCGATGCAGGGGCCGTTCTCGGCGGCCTTCAACACGGCGCTGTGGAGCGACTGGAAAATCGACTGCGTGGTGACGAAGGATTCCGGCGACGCCGGCGGTTACCGCGCCAAGGCGCAGGCGGCGCAGGCGCTGGGCATTCCAATGCTGGTGGTGGACCGTCCCCAGCTCGACTATCCGCAGTTGGCCACCAGTTTCGAGTCCGTGCTGGCGCAGCTGAAAGCCTGGAACATCGCATGAAGCAGCTGATACCGGTCACCATCGTGACGGGCTTCCTCGGCTCGGGCAAAACCACCTTGCTGCGCAGCCTGATCCAGCGCCGCCAGACGCGGCGCCTGGCCCTGCTGATCAACGAGTTCGGCGAAATCTCGATCGACGGCGCGCTGATCCGCGACGAGGCCGGCGGCGACGAGCAGGTGCGCATCCACGACTTCCCGTACGGCCTGATCGCCTACGGCGACGACGACCAGTTCGTCCCGACCATGCGCGCCATCGCGGCGCGGCGCGCCAACGTCGACCACGTGCTGATCGAAACCTCGGGCCTGGCGCTGCCGACGGCGGTGATGGAACTGCTGCAAAGCCCGGAACTGTGCGACGACTTCATCCTCGACGCCACGCTGGCCGTGGTCGACACGCCGCTGCTGCTGTCGGACCAGTTCGAACACGGGGTGGGTATCAACCCGGCGGTGAATCCGGCGGCCACCATGTTCGAACAGCAGTTGGAATACGCCGACGTCGTCGTGCTGAACAAAATCGACGGCCTCGACGACGAGGCGCTGCTGCTGGCCGAAACGCGGGTGCGCCAGCGCGCGCCCAACGTGCGCTTCCTGGAGCTGGCGCACCAGGCCCGGCTCGACATTCGCCTGGCGCTGGGGCTGCGGCTGCACCAGCCGACGCGCACCGAGCACGGCCACACCTACACGGCGCTGCCGGCGATGCCGGGGCCGCAGGCCGGCGTGCTGGCCGAGCAAAGCCGGCTGAACGGCCACGCCCACTCCGGCCTGAGCGCGCACAGCCACGGCCTGGCGACGCACAAGCACTTCCACGAACAGGACCCCGGCTGGCTCTCGTTCGTGCTGCGCAGCGACGTCGCGCAGCAGGCCGACCAGCTCAAGGCGGCGCTGCTGGAGGCGGCCAAGGTCGAACCCATCCTGCGCAGTAAAGGCTTCATCCGCACCGACGAGACCCCGCGCGCCGTACTGGTGCAGGGCGTGCGCTCGCGCGTGACCATCAGCGTCGACGCCGTCAAACCGGCGGCGCGGCGCTCCGAGCTGGTCTTCATCGGCTACCACACCAGCCGTAGCAATGTCGCCGCGGTGCTGTCGAACCTGACGGGAACGCCATGGCGATAGCCTGGCATGGCCGCTGCACGTCGGCCCTGAAATGAACAAACACCCCCCATTTTTAATCCAAGGAGAATCACCCATGCAATCCAAACACATCCGCTTACTGGCCCTGGCGCCGCTGGCGTTCTGCGGCGCGGCCGCCGCCCATCCCGGCCACACGCACGGCGCAATGGCCGGCTTGATGCATCCCTTCCTCGGCCTGGACCACTTGCTGGCCATGCTGGCCGTTGGCGTGTGGGCGACCCAGCTGGGCGGCCGCGCAAAATGGCTGCTGCCATTGAGCTTCGTGGCGCTGCTGGCCGCCGGCGGCGGCTTGGCGATGGCCGGCGTCGGCCTGCCGATGGTCGAAGGCGGCATCGCCACCTCGGTCCTGCTGCTCGGCCTGTTGATCGCGCTGGCGGTGAAAATGCCAACGGCGCTGGGCGCGGCGATGGTCGGCGTGTTCGCCTTGTTCCACGGTTTCGCGCATGGCAGCGAAATGCCGGCGCTGAGCACGCCTTGGCAATACGCCTTCGGCTTCATGGCCGCCAGCGCGGTACTGCACGGCGCCGGCGTTTTGTTCGGCAACGGCTTGCAGCGCCAGTCGCTGTGGCTGCGCGCCAGCGGCGGCTTGATCGCGCTAAGCGGCGTCTGGATGAGCGCCGCAGTCTAATGTAAGGTCGATGCCGCGGCGGGCGACGCGAGTGTCCGCCCGCGGCGGCAGATGCGGCAGGGCCTGCTTGCGTGAGATAATTCGCGCGCGCCACAGGCGCATGCGCTCCCCGCGCATTTCACCGAATGACATTGCCGACCCTATGACTCTCAAAATTTCCAGGATACTTCACGCGGGTTACGTCTTCGAGTGCGACGATACGCAGATCGCCTTCGACCCGATCTTTGAAAATCCCTTCAGCCGGAATTGTCACGCCTTCCCCGACGTCAGGTTCGATCGCGAGCAGATCAGGAAGGTGAGGTTCGCCGCCGTCTTCATTTCTCACTACCACGACGACCACTGCTCGCTCGAAAGCCTGGATTTGTTGGACCGGCGGACGCCGCTGTATATCTACTGTCTCTTCGAAGAACTCTTCGCGATGGTGCGCGAGCTGGGCTTCGTCCATGTTCATCAACTGCGCACCAATGTTCCCGTCAGCGTCGGCCCGTTTGAGGTGTTCCCGCGCGAGGCGCTTGATTCCGACGTGGATTCCATGTTCCAAATCAAGGCGGCCGGCCTGAATGTGCTGAATGTCGTCGATTCGTGGATCGGTCCCGAGGCGCTGGTCGGACTCGCGCAGGACGCGCCCTGGGACATGGTGCTCTGGCCGTTCCAGACGATGCGCGAGATCGAGGTACTGTCGCCGTCCCGCGCCGCCGCCGCGCCGGCGGCGTTGCCGGCCGACTGGATCGAGCAACTCACGATACTCAATCCCCGCTATGTGGTGCCGAGTTCCTGCCAATTTCTGCAGGAATCGTGGTCCTGGTATAACCGCGCCTTTTTCCCGATCAGCTACAGCCAGTTTCAACAAGAGGTGGGGGCGGCGCTGCCGGACGCGCAGATAGTCAGACTCAATCCATCGGTGTCGGTGCTGTTGGATGGAAAATCGCTTCAGACAGCCTCGCCGCTGGGCTGGGTCTTGCCCGTCGGCGAGCAAGATGTCGATTATCAATACGAGGGCAATGCGGCGCCGCCGCCCACGTCGGAAATTGCTCGCCATTTTTCGCCCCTGACGGCGGAGCAGACCGACAGGGTCATCGGCTACTGCCGTTCGGGTTTGCTTGAAAAATACAGTGAGATGGAACTTGCGCCGGATAGCTACTTCGAGAAGGTGCGCGTGTGGCGGCTGTCGGTCTACGACCACGCGGGAACGGGCACAGACTTCCACTACCGCCTGGAAGGCGACAATATAACGGCCCTCGTCGTCGACGGCGAACAGGCCCTGTCCTGGACCACCGAGATCCCCATTGCGAAGTTTTACGCGGCGCTGGAGTTGGGCGAGTCGCTCACCTCCATGTACATGCGTATCAACGATGCGGTGTTCGATACGCAAACCGAAGAGGAAATTCAGTCGGCGGATATCGTCGACGATCCCTTGATTCGTTGCCTGTTTAACGATGTCGATTTCGGCGCTTACCAAGCTGCGCAGCTTCGGCGGCTAAAAGAACGCCTTTGAACTGTCCAACCGGAAGCGCGACCCGGTTTTTCGCAAATTGGTACGGCCCCGGCGTCAGCCGCCCGCGCGCTTGGCGTTGTGGCCGCGTTTTTTCAGCGCATCGACAACCAGGTCGCAGTGGTCGCCTTGCACCTCGATCACACCGTCTTTGACCGTGCCACCGCAACCGCAGGCTGTGCGCAGCTGTTTGCCCAGCAAGGCGAGGGCGATGGCGTCGAGCGCCAGCCCTTTGACGAGGGTGACGCTTTTGCCGCCGCGGCCTTTGGTTGAGCGCGATACGCGCACCACGCCATCGCCCGCGGGCGCGGTTTTGGCCTGGGCTTTGCAGCCGCACTCGGCGACGGCTAGCCGGCATTCGGGGCAGGTGCGGCCGACTTCGGTGGAGTACACCAGGCCGCCTTTTGAACTACTTTTCATCATGTATTTGCCGGGGCATTGTTTGATCGTGAATTGGCGGCAGTTTAGCAGACGCGTTTGATCGCGCGGGCGCCGCCGGATTGTAAGCCAGGGGCGGATCTTCATACCGCCAAGTTAGGCTTGCGTAGGTCGGATTAGCCAAGCGTAATCCGACGCCGAGCCGCCGCCGACGCCAGTCGGGTTACGCCGTTCCGGCTAACCCGACTTACGAAAAGCCTTGGTTTAACGGCACTAGGGTCTGCCCCCTCAGTCGTCGCGGGCGTAGGCTTAGTCGAGGTGCTGTTGGGCGCCGTCGTGCACCAGCCGGCGCAGGCCGTCGATCATCTGGTCGCGCAGCGCGTGCAGGTGGGCCAGTCGCGGCGCCAGTTGTTCGGCGCTGGCGCCGCCGGCGCTGTGCAATTCGACCAACTCGCTGCCGCGCTCGTGCAGTTGCACATGCAGTGCGATCAGCCTGGCAAAGCGCGGGTGCATGCCGTAGCGCCCGCGCCCTTCGCTGGCGTGCCAGCGGCTGAAGTGGCAGCCCTGCGCGCTTGGCGGACGGGGCGCGTCGGGCGCGCCGGCCAGGAAGGCTTCGATGCCGCGCAGCCAGTGGCGGTGCTCGACCTCGGCGAACACCACCGCGACGTCGTCGCGCCGCGCGCTGCGTCCGCGCCACGCCGTCCATGCCGGGTCGGGCCGCCAGACCGCGGCCCAGCCGGGCAGCTCGGCGGCCGGCATCGGCCGGGCGATGCCGTAGCCCTGCGCCAGTTCGCAGCCCAGCGGCAGCAGCAGTTCGCCGTGCGCCACCGTTTCGACGCCCTCGGCGATGACCTGGCGCCGGAACGCCGCCGCCAGGCCGACCACGCCGTCGATGATGGCCAGGCTGTCGGCGTCTTCCAGCATGCCGCGCACGAAACTCTGGTCGATTTTCAGCAGCGCCACCGGCAGGCGTTTCAGATACGTCAGCGAGGAGTAGCCGGTGCCGAAGTCGTCCAGCGCGAAGTGCACGCCCAGCGCGCGGCAGGCTTGCATCAGTTCCGACACCTGAGCCATGTCCTGCAACGCGCTGGTTTCGACGATTTCCAGTTCCAGGCAGTGGGCCGGCACCTCCGGCTGCGCCGCCAGCAGCGCCGTCAGGCGCGCCAGGAAGTCGGTACTTTGCAACTGGTGCGCGCCGACGTTGACGCTGACGGCGATGGTCAGGCCGGCGCGGCGCCACGCGGCGATCTGCCGCAGGGCCTCGCCGATGACCCACTCGCCCACTCGCACGCCAAGCGGATGGAGTTCGATCGGCGCCAGGAAGGCGGCCGGCGGCAGCAGACCGCGCTGCGGGTGGCGCCAGCGGATCAGCGCCTCGGCGCCGATGACCGCGCCGGTTTTCATGTTGACCTTGGGCTGGTAGTGCAGCACGAATTCGTCCTGCCCGAGGCCGCGCTCGATGTCGGCCAGCTCGGCGCGCTGGCTGCGCGCGGCGACGTCGCGGCCGACGTCGAACAGGTGGTAGCGGTTCTTGCCGGCCTGCTTGGCGTGGTACATGGCCTGGTCGGCGTGGCGCATCAGCAGGTCGGCGTCGGCGCCGTCGTGCGGGTAGAGCGTGACGCCGATGCTGGCGCCGACGCGCAGTTCCAGCGGCGCCGGCTGTTCCAGCCACAGCGGCGCGGCGGCCGCCTGCAGCAGCCGCGCCAGGATCGGTTCGCAGTCGTCGGGCTGCGCCAGTTCGGTCAGCACGGCGACGAATTCGTCGCCGCCGATGCGGGCGATGGTGTCGGGGGGGGGGGGGGGGGGGGGGCGGCGATGCCGCAATAAGGGGCGAAATCCTCCGTTGTTCCCCGCT
>NZ_JBJXIB010000101.1:0-21496 GCF_046115965.1 Janthinobacterium sp. CG_23.3
TCTCTCTGTCTCTATTTTCTTCTGGGGTGGAGGCGGTGTAGTGGTAGGCCTCTTGTGGGCTGTCGTGTCCCCTTACTTTTTCGCTCCGCTCTTTAGGGGGCGACGCCGCCGCGGCGCCGGCGCCGGCGCCGAACAGCGCGAACTTGATGCTCGACGAGCCGCAGTTCAGCACCAGGATCAGTTCGGCCTGGTTTTTCATGGCGGACTCGCGCGGTACTGGTGCGCCAGCATCAGGGCGATGGCGCAGGAGGCGATGCGGCTTTCGCGCGAATCGGCGCGGCTGGTCAGTACGATCGGCACCTTGGCGCCCAGCACAATGCCGGCGCTGGCCGCGTCGCCCATGTATTCAAGCTGCTTGGCCAGCATGTTGCCGCTTTCGAGGTCCGGCACCACCAGCACGTCGGCCCGCCCCGCCACTTCCGAGACAATGCCCTTGACGCGGGCGGCGGCGGCCGAGACGGCGTTGTCGAAGGCCAGCGGGCCGTCCAGCAGCGCGCCGCTGATCTGGCCGCGGTCGGCCATTTTGCACAGCGCCGCCGCGTCCAGCGTGGCCGGCATGTTCGGGTTGACCGTTTCCACCGCCGCCAGGATGGCCACGCGCGGCAGCGCGACGCCGATGGCGTGGGCCAGGTCGATGGCGTTGCGCACGATGTCGGCCTTGTGCTCCAGCGTCGGGGCGATGTTGATGGCGGCGTCGGTGATGATGAAGGGGCGCGGATAGGCCGGCGTTTGCATCAGGAAGCAATGGCTGATGCGGCGCTTGGTACGCAGCCCGGCCGCCGGCGCCAGCACCGCGGCCATCAGCTCGTCGGTGTGCAGGCTACCCTTCATCAGCGCCTCGACCTGGCCCCTGCCGGCCATCTCGGCGCCGCGCGCCGCCGCCGCGTGGCTGTGGGCGACGTCCTCGATCTCGACGCCGGCCAAGTCCAGCCCGGCGGCGGCGGCCAGCGCCTCCAGCCTGGCGCGCGGCGCCACCAGCACCGGCACGATCAGACCGGCGGCGCGGGCGTCGAGCGCGGCCGACAGGCTCAGTTCGTCGCAGGGGTGGATCACCGCGACGCGGATCGCCGCCATCGGCGCGACGTGGTCGAGCAGGCGCTGCACGCCGCCGCCGGTGCTCAGGCGCACCTCGGGCAGGGTGGTGCGCGGGCGCACTATAGCCTCGGTCGGCGCGATGACCTCGGCCTCGCCCTCGATGACGGTCTTGCCGTCCTGGTTGACGCACAGGCAGTCGAGCCTGAGCAGCTTCTTCTCGGCCACGATGGCGCCGACGGTGACGCTGATGGTCAGCGTGTCACCGACCCGCACCGGTAGCAGGAAGCGCAGCGTCTGGCCGCGGTAAATGGTGCCGGGGCCGGGCAGGCGCGTGCCGAGCACGGCGGAAATGAGCGCCGCGCCCCACATGCCGTGGGCGATAACGCCGTGGAAGCGGGTCGAGGCGGCGAACTCCGGATCGACGTGCTGCGGATTGTCGTCGCCCGACATCACCGCGAACAGTTGGATGTCCTCGGTGCTCAGCGTGCGTTCGATGGCGGCGCTGTCGCCGATGGCGATCTGGTCGAAGGTGCGGTTGCGGATGATCTTCAGGTCGTCGTCTGGAACTATCGTCATATGCGCGGAATGGTGAGGATTGAGGCGGCGCGAGGGCCGCGGCCGCGTGTAAAACCAGCGGCAAAAAGCCGGGGTCAGACCCGTGGGGTCTGACCCCGCTCCTCCCCCGCCGCTGGCTGGGACGACGTGCGTGCGATTACTTGTTGAACTGTTTCATGAAGTCGCCCATCGCGTTGCCGAACGGCGCGGCGGTGTTCAGGCTGCTCATGGCGGCGGTCGATTCCTTTTGCCAGGCCTGGACGGCGGCGGTCATGCCCTGGAAAAAGGCGGCCTGGCTGCTGGCCAGGTTGCCGGCGAACGATTGCAGGTCGCCCGGCGTGCCCTGGCTCATGAATTGTTGGCCGCTTTCCTGCACCAGCTTGCCCGCGGTTTGCAACAGTTCCAAGTTGGCTTTGTACAGATTCATCGGCAGTTCGGTATTCGTGGTCATGGTGGGTCCTTTTAAACGAGGGAAAAAACCGTTCGCTGCTGCGAATACGGAAAGTTGAACAAAAAACAGCGCAGCCCCTATTACCGGCGGCGCCAGAAAGGTTTTCCATACTACCCCTATACCGGCGCGGTGGCACGAATTCCTCTAGTTGAGTTCGCTCAACTGTGGCGTCCGCGCAGGACCCCAACCTGACTATCAATTCAGGATGTGGTAGCCGGCGTCGACGTACAGCGTGCCGCCGGTGATGGCGCGGGCGGCGTCGCCGGCCAAAAAAGCGCACAGCGCGCCGACGTCGTCGATGTCGACCAGGCGGCGCAACGGCGCGCGCGCGGCGGCGTCGGCCAGCAGCCGGTCGAAATGGGCGATGCCGGAGGCGGCGCGGGTCGCCAGCGGCCCCGGCGACACCGCGTTGACGCGGATGCCGGCCGGCCCCAGCTCGGCCGCCAGATAACGCACCGACGCCTCCAGCGCCGCCTTCACCGGCCCCATCAGGCCGTAATCGCCGATCACCTCCTCGGCGCCCAGGTAGCTCATCGTCATCAAGCTGCCGCCGTGGCGCATCAAAGGCTCGGCCAGCTTGGCCATGCGCACGAAGGAGTGGCAGGAAACGTCCATCGCCTGGGCGAATCCGGCGGCCGAGCTGTCGGCGACGCGGCCCTGCAAATCCTGCTTCGGCGCGAAGGCGATCGAATGCACCAGGAAGTCGAGCCGGCCCCACTGCGCCGCGATGGCCGCGAACAGCGCCGCCATCTGCGGCGCCGAGGTGACGTCGAGCGGCATGGCGATGGCCGCCGGCAGTTGCCGCGCCAGCGGTTCGACGTGCGGCCGCGCCTTGTCGTTGAGCCAGGTGACGGCCAGCTCGGCGCCGGCGGCGCGCAAGGCGCGGGCGCAGCCCCAGGCGATGCTGTGCTCGTTGGCGATGCCGACCACCAGCCCTTTCTTGCCCTGCAATCCGGGATCGATCATCCTTACCTCTCCATCACGTAGGCGCCGGGCGCGTCGCCCAGCACGGGGTAGCCGAGCGCGGCCGCGCCGGCGGGCGGCGCCGCTTGCGGCGCGCCGCAGCGCTGGCGCAGCCAGCCGGTCCAGGCCGGCCACCACGAACCGTCGCGCCGCGGCGCGGCGGCGGCCCAGGCGTCCGGCCCCTGGTACGGCGCGCCGCACGCGCGGGTGTGGATCTGGTAGTGCCGGTGCGGGTGGCCCGGCTCGCTGACGATGCCGGCGTTATGGCCGCCGCTGGTCAGCACGAAGGTGATCTCGGTGACGCTTTCGCGGTGCAACTTGTACACCGAGCGCCACGGCGCCACGTGGTCGCTGGCCGTGCCGACGCAAAATACCGGCAGCGCGATGTCGTTCAGCGCGACCGGCCGGCCGCCGACCGGATAGCGGCCCGCGCTCAGGTCGTTGTCCAGGAACAGGCGGCGCAGGTACTGCGAATGCATCCGCGCCGGCATGCGCGTGGCGTCGGCGTTCCACGCCATCAGGTCGCTCATCTCGGCCGGGGTGCCGAGCAGGTAGTCGTTGACCAGGCGCGACCACAGCAAATCCTCGGCACGCAGCATCTGGAAGGCGCTGCCCATCTGCGCGCCGCTCAGGTAGCCGGTTTGCGCCATCTGCGCTTCCAGCGCGCCGATCTGGCCCTCGTCGATGAACAGCCCCAGCTCGCCCGGTTCGCTGAAGTCGGTCTGGGCGGCGAACAGGGTCAGCGACGCCAGGCGGGCGTCGCCGTCGCGCGCCATCGCCGCCGCCGCGATCGCCAGCAGGGTGCCGCCCAGGCAGTAACCGGCGGCGTGCACCTTGCGCCGCGGGACGATGGCGTTGACCGCGCCCAGCGCGGCGTGGAAACCTTGTTCGAGGTAGTCGTCCATGCCGAGGTCGCGGTCGGCGGCGTCGGGGTTTTTCCACGAGATGCAAAATACCGTGTGGCCCTGTTCGACCAGGTAGCGGATCAGCGAATTGTGCGGCGACAGGTCGAGGATGTAGTACTTCATGATCCAGGCCGGCACGACCAGGATCGGCTCGGGGTAGACCTGGCCGCTCGCGGGGCTGTACTGGATCAGCTCCATCAGGCGATTCTTCAGTACCACCTTGCCGGCCGTGGCGGCGACGTCGCGGCCGACGGCGAAATGCTCGGTGCCGCGCGGCGGCGCGTCGCTGGCCAGTTGGCGCAGCTTGGCGGCTAGCACGCCGGCGCCGCGCAGCAGGTTGCCGCCGCCCTCCTCCAGCGTGCGCTGGAGTACCAGCGGATTGCTTGCCAACTGGTTGCAGGGCGAGAATATGTCGAGCCACTGGCGCGCCATGAACGCTACCATTTCCTCGTGGTGCCGGTCGACGCCGGGTACGCCGTGGGTGGCGTCGCTCCACCAGCGCTGCTGCAGCAGGAAGCCCTGGTGCAGCAGGTTGAACGGCCACCGCTGCCACTGCGGCGCGGCGAAGCGGTGGTCGCGCTCGGGCGGCTCGACGCCGGCGCGCGCCGCGCCCGGCCCGGCGACCAGGCATGCGCCCAGGTAGGCGGCCAGTTGCCCGCCTTGGCGCAGCGCCAGTTGCGCTAGCCCGGCGCGCTTGTCCGGCGCGCCGGCCAGGTGCGCGGCCCAGTCCAGCCAGGCCCGCAGGTGGGGTTGCGGCGCCAGCGACGCGCAGGCGCGCGCCCACGCGGCCTGGGCCTGCGCGTCGAGGCCGGCGGCGCCGGGCGGCGGCATGGACATCATTTTCATGGGGCGAACTTCCTGTTCAAACTGCGCGGACCGGCATCGGCCCGGGACGGCTCAACTATACGAGCAATTGCGGCGTCGCAACATTGATCTATGTCAAAATTAACAAGATGAACTGAAAATGCGTGGCGCGGTAGAGCCGGCCGGCCGCCGGGCGTGAGATGAGCGGGCCGGCAGACAACGTTGGCTTGGAGCGGCGCGTCGCGCTTCGGCCAACATTGTCGGATTACGCGTCCCGCGAATCCGACCCACGACACGCTAGCTGCGCGCCGGTAGGATCCGACGCGGCTATTTGCGCGCGGCGGGGCCGGCGTACAGGTCGATGATGCCGCCGATGGCCTCGCGGCACACCGAGCAAAAATCGTCGCTGCGGTCGAACATGATGCACTGCATCTCGGGGCGGTAGTAGCCGGTGGCCTCGTAATTGGCGCCCTCGAAGGCGCCGGCCTGGTGCTGGTGCGGCGCGCGCGAGAACAGCTCGCGGGTATGCTCCAGGTCGGCCTTGAACAGCGCGCTCATCTCCGACTCCGGCCGGTTCGCCGCGCGCAGCTCGGCGCGCGTCTTCTGGTAGCCGCGCGCGTGCTCGTCGTATTCGGCCTTCGGCCACGGCGTCGGCAGCGCGGTGCCGGCCTTGACGTGGCTTTTCCATTTCAGCTTGGCCGGATCGCGCAGCGCGGTGGCGTTCGGCTCCCACGGCTCCAGCCGCTCGCCGTTCGACTGGTAGGCCACCGGCGAGGTGTAGTACTCGTCGGCCAGCCCGGCGAAATGGTGGCCGAATTCGTGCACGAACAGGTAGTTGGCCCAGTCGCTGTTGGCCGCCGCCGTGCTGAACTGGCCGAAAATGCCGCCGCCGCCGTAGGTGTCGTTGTTGACCAGGATTTCAATGAACTCGTAGGGCGCGTACTGCGCCAGCTCGCGCAGCGCGCGGTTGTCGACGGTGAGCACGTAGCGCTCGCTGCCGAAGATGTCGTAGCGCGTACCCAGCGGCGAGGCGTGGTGCACCCCGGTCGAGGGCCGCGACACGCCCGACTCCCGGGTCGGCAGCGCCAGCGCCCAGACGTTGAAGTCCTTGGCGCGCTCGCGGAACGGCGCCACCTTGAACAGGTGCTCGGCGAGCATGCGCGCGCTGACCTCGAACTTGGCCATCTCGGCGGCGGTGTAGCCGTCGCCGAGGATCAGCAGGTCGACCTTGCCGGGCGAGGCGCCGCTGACGCGGATCGGAATCGGCTTGGCCGGCGCCGGCGGCTGCCTGCGCACCACGTCGGGCGCGTCGGCGTCGACGTCGACGCTCCACACCACCGAGAAGGCGTTGCGCTCGTCGCGCTTGAGGATGCGCACCCGCACCGGCTTGTCGAATTTCGGGAAACGCACCGATTCCTGGAAGGCCCGGCTCAGGCCCTTGGCCTCGTCGGTGCTGCGCCATTCGGCGAAAATGGTGCTGAAGCCGCGCGAATACAGCAGCTCGCCGGTTTTCGGGTCGACCACTTCGACCCGGTTCACGCCGCGGTCGCTGTCGTCGAGGGTGCGCGCCATGTCGCCCGGCCACGGCAGCGGCTCGATGACGACGCGCTCGATGGCGTACTGCTCGGCCAGCGTGTTGCCGCTGTGTTGGTAGTCGAGGCGCACGGTGGCCGGCGCGGGAACGGCCGCGCCGGCCTGCGCCAGGCCAGCGGCCAGCGCGAAGCCGGCCAGGATGAAGCGGGGGCAAAACAGAGACATGGGTATCCTTGCAGTCGGGTCTGAATCGAATGGAAAAACGCCGTGTATTGTAAGTGTAAGCGGGGACAGACCACGATTTCCGGGAAAGTATTTCCCGGAAATCGTGGTCTGTCCCCGGTCCGCCTCCGGTCCGCCTCCCCGCGCTATTTGTAGCGGTAGAAGGGCTGCTGCAGCTGGATCGGGCGGATGTCGAGGCGCAGCTTGAGCACCGAGTAGGCCTGCGCCTCGCTGGAGCTGTAGCCGACGCTGTTGACGGTCTTGCTGAACCTGAATTCGAAGCCCAGCTCGGCCAGCGCGTCGCGCGGGTTGCCGAAGGCGATGCCGATCGCCTCCTGCTGCGAGTTGTCGATCAGATTGCCCATCAGGTCGAGCACCGCGCTGTTGCCCAGGATGTCGTTGGTGAAGACCGGCTCGCGCATGTCGGGCTGGGTCGGGTCGAGCTTGCCGTCGGCCTTGTCCGGCGACGGCGTGAACGCGCGCGTCACCAGGTTGAACTTGTCGCCGCGGTCGAGGTAGCTGACCAGGGCGTTGCTGACGTTGAAGTTTTTGCTGGTGGCGTCGCTGGTGGCGCGCGACAGGTCGATCAGCAGCGCCCCGCTGTAGCCGATGATTTCGACGTCGCGCCGGCCGGTGACGACCATCGCGGTGTTCTCGTCGATGCCCAGGCCGAGCTTGTAGCCCTTCTTCAGCATCACCGGGATCATGCGCGCGAAGCGCCCGCGCACCAGCAGGTGCTGGTCGACGAAGACGTCGTTGCCGATGAAGCCCAGCCCGGGGGCGATCTCGCGGCCGTCGGTCAGGCCCATCTTCAGCATTTCCAGCACCGGCTTGGCGTCGTAGAACATGGTGCTGCTCATGATGGCCGCGCCGGCGCTGGAACCGGCGATGACGCCGCCGCCGCGGTACACCGACCATACCGCGTCGAGCACCTTGGTGCGGCTGCCGTCCGGGCGCAGCAGCGCGCGCGTGATGCGGCCCTGGTCGCCGCCGATGAAGTAGACGCCGGCGGCGCCGCGCACCTTGGCCGCCAGCGCCGGGTCGTCGGCCGCCTCGCGGTAGTCGCTGCCGGCCAGCGTGATGGCCACCGGCACGAAGAAGGCGTTGGCGCCGTACTGGTTGAGCTTGTCGATGGTGCTCTGGCCGTACTTCTCCGGCTTGATCGAGGCCGACGGGAACACCGCGATGCGCGCGCCCTTGCCGCCGGCCAGCTCGACGATGCGCTGCCAGACCTCGGCGTTGTCGGCGCGCAGGCCGCCGCCGATGATGACCAGCGAACCGGTCGGCGTGCCCATCTCGGGCTTGAGCGTGAATTCGGGCTCGGCCTCGGCGGCCTGCGCCGCCAGGCCGGCCAGCCCCAACAGACAGGCGCAGCTCAGGCGTTGAAAAAAGATCTGGAATCGCTTCACGGTGGGGCTCTCCTGCTAATAAAGTGTCGTGCTATTTAAACGCATAGTTTGCGCTGAGAAAGAAACTGCGTCCGCGCGAGTCAGTGTACGTCGGATCGAAGCCGACCAGGAAAAACGCGCCCTGGTTGGAGAACGGCGGCTCGGTGTCGGCGACGTTGAGCACGCCGGCGCGCAGCTTCAGGTTCTTGTTCCAGTTCCAACTGCCGGTCAGGTCCCACAGCGAATACGCCTTGACCCGGCGCGCCGGCAGCAGCGCGTCGGTGGCCGGGTCGTAGGTGGTGTTCTGGTCGGTGTAGCCGGACGAGTAGTCGTTCGACAACGTCAGCGCGTCGCGCTGGTCGCGCGAGACGTCCAGGTTGGCCGGGAAGGGATTGCCCGACATCTGCGCCGGCAGCGTCGTCGCCAGCGGCCGCTCGCGGATGAAGGCGCGCTGGCCGGAGCGCATCGCGTCGAGCTTTTGCACGTCCAGCACGCCGAAGACGTTGAAGCCGTCGCGCCCGAAGTCGCCGTAGCCGGCGCTGATGCTGGCGGTGCGCTTGCCGGCGCCGCCGTGCTGGGTTTTCAGGTCGGAGGCGCTCAGGTCGACGCCGCGGTAGTCCTTGCGGGTGGATATGAAATCTGGCGCGCCGGTTTGGCGCTCGTTGACACGCATTAAAACTAACCGGCACGAATGGACTGGCGCGACTTGCGCGCCGGTTTGCCCGGCGCCGGCTCGGCGCCGTACAGGTAGGCGGCGACCGCCTCGGTCAGGCGCGCCGCCTTGTCGACGTTGTTCTTGTTCGAGACCATCAGCGCCACCACCAACGCCTCGATCACGGCCAGCGCCGCGGTCGAACTGCTGGGCAGCACCGGGTGGCTGCTGTGCGCGTACAGCACCAGGTCGCCCAGGCCGGCCAGCGGCGAGGCCGGCGAATCGGTGAGCGCCACCACGCTGGCGCCGCGGTCGCGGGCGAAATGCACCAGGCGCACCGCGTCAAGCGCGTAGCGCGGCAGCGATATGGCCACCAGCACGTCGCGCGCGGTGATATGGGTCAGGCGGCCGGCCGCCACCTCGGTGCCGCCCTGGCCGGCGACGTCGACCACGTGCGGGCAGAACGTCTCCAAATGCGAGGCTAGCAGGCTGGCCAGGTGCGACGACAAGCCGAACCCCATCACGTACACGGTGCGCGCGCCGCCCAGCCGGCGCACCACCTGCTCGAAACCGGACGGCGACAGCGCCTGGCCGGTGGCGCCGATGCTGGCGGCCGCGTATTCCAGGCTTTCCATCGCCGGCGCTGCGGCCCCGGCGCGCCGCGCGATGCTGCTGCGTAGCTTCTCGACCGGCTGCAGCGCCGACTGCAGCGCCTGCGCCACCGCCGCGCGCATCGCCGCGTAGTTCTTGAAGCCGAGCTCGCGCGCGAAGCGGCTGACGGTGGCGGTCGACACCCGGCACTGGCCGGCCAGCTCTTCGATGCCCAGCGCGGTCGCCCGCAACTGGTGGCGCAGCAGGAAGTCGGCGATGCTCTGGCGCGACGGCGAACCGTGCGCCAGCACCTCGATCAGGGCCTGGCCAAGCGTCGATTGGGCGAACGCCACGTCGGCGCTGGGCCGGGCCGCGTCGGCGCCCGCCGGCGGCGTCTTCCTCAACGGTGGCCCGGTTCGGCTCAAGGCGCTTCCTTCGCTCGGAATAGTGTAAATAGTGTAAAAAATCTTTCAATGGCGCTGTGCGGCGATCCCACTGTAGCGATGTCAAAAAGAAAACACAACAGCTTTGTGAAAATAAATTTACGTTCATTTACAGTGAGAAAAAAATGCAACATAATGGATCGAATCCCACCAACCGCGCGTCCCCGACCGGGGCGCTCCAGTCGCCATGCAAGCAGAAAAACACCCGATTTCCACGCTGCACAGCAGCACCGCCTACGCACTGAACAGTTTTCATTTCGGCGCCCCGGGAACCGGCAAAAAGGTCTACATCCAGGCCGCGCTGCACGCCGACGAAGTACCCGGCATGCTGGTGGCGCAATTCCTGCGCCGCGAGCTGCTGGCGCTGGAGGCGGCCGGCAAGATCCGCGGCGAGGTCGTGCTGGTGCCGGCGGCCAATCCGATCGGCCTGGCGCAGGCGATCCACGGCGCGCCGTTCGGCCGCTTCGACCTGAGCACCGGCGTCAACTTCAACCGCGCCTACAAGCACGTGGCGCAGGAACTCAAGGAGTCGCTGGTGGGCGAGCTGGGCGCCGACGCCGACGCCAACGTCGCGGCGGTGCGGCGCCACGCGCGCGCCAGCGTGGCGAGCTGGCAAGCGTCGACCGACGCCGACGCGCTGAAGAAAATCCTGCTCGGGCTGGCGATCGACGCCGACATCGTGCTCGACCTGCATTGCGACAACGAGGCGGTGCTGCACATCTACACCGGCACGCCGCTGGCCGACGCCGTCGCGCCGCTGTCGGCGCTGCTCGGCGCGCACGCCGTGCTGCTGGCGCGCGAGGCCGGCGAGGAACCCTTCGACGAAGCCTGCAGCCGCCTGTGGTGGGAACTGGCCGAGCACTTCGGCGCGGCCTTCCCGCTGCCGCTGTCGTGCCTGTCGACGACGGTCGAGCTGCGCGGCGAAATGGACGTCGGCTACGCGCTGGCGCAGCGCGACGCCGAGGCGCTGATCGGCTTCCTGGCGCACGCCGGCGTCATCGACGCGGCGGCGCCGTCGCTGCCGGCGCCGCTGTGCCAGCCGACGCCGCTGGAGGGCGTCGAACCGATCCTCGCGCCGCACGCCGGTGTGCTGGTGTTCCTGTGCGAGCTGGGCCAGCGGGTCGAGGCCGGCACCGTGCTGGCCGAAGTGACCGACCCGGTCAGCGGCGTCTGCACGCCGCTGCGCTGCACGGTGGCGGGCGTGTTCTTCGCCCGCAGCGCGCACCGCCACGTGCTGCGCGGCATGAACGTCGGCAAGATCGCCGGCGCCACCGCCTTCCGCAGCGGCAAGCTGCTGAGCCAGTAAGCGCATCGCGCACGTGTCGTAGGTCGGCTTACGCCCTGGCGGGCGCACCCGCCCCGCCAATTCACGCCGGTGGTTTTTGTTTAAATAAGCGGCGCCCATAAGCCGACCAACAAGGGGACCCATGAAACGCCTCAAACTGCCGAATACCTTCGTGCTGCTGTTCGCCATCCTGGCGCTGATCGCGCTGTCGACCTGGCTGGTCCCGGGCGGCAAATACGACACCCACATGGTCGACGGCAAGGCGCTGATCGACCCCGGCTCGTTCCACTACATCGCCAGCAAACCGCAGGGTTTCGCCGCGCTGATGATGGCGCCGATCAAGGGCTTCGTCGAGGCGGCCCAGATCATCGGCTTCGTGCTGATCGTCGGCGGCGCCTTCGCCGTGCTGCAACGCACCGAGGCGATCGACTCGCTGATCAAATCGATCGCCAAGGCGCACGCCCATTCGCGCCTGGTGCGCGCCAGCGTGATCCCGCTGTTCGTCACCCTGTTCTCGCTGGGCGGCGCCACCTTCGGCATGTCCGAGGAGGCGATCCCCTTCATCCTGATCTTCGTGCCGCTGGCGCTGGCGCTCGGCTACGACTCGATCATCGGCGTCTCGATCCCCTTCGTCGGCTCGCAGGTCGGCTTCGCGGCGGCCTTCCTGAACCCCTTCAACGTCGGCATCGCCCAGGGCATCGCCGGCGTGCCGATCTTCTCCGGCATGGGCTACCGCCTGGTGGTGTGGGCGCTGGCCACCGCCGTCACCGTGCTGTTCCTGATGTGGTACGCGGCGAAGATTAAGAAATCGCCGGAAAAAAGCCCGACCTACGCGCTCGACCAGGAAAAGCGCGCCGAACACACGCTCAATCTCGACGACTTCCACGGCATGACCCGCACCCACGTACTGGTGCTGTGGATCTTCATGGGGACGCTGGGGGCGATGGTGCTCGGGGTGATCGAATTCGGTTGGTACATCAACGAAATCGCCGCCCTGTTCCTGGTGATGGCGCTGGCGGTCGGCCTGATCGGCCGGCTCAACGCCGACCAGCTGGTGGCCGCCTTCCAGCAGGGCGCGCGCGACCTGGTCACCACCGCGCTGGTGATTGCGCTGGCGCGCGGCACCATGATCCTGGCGCGCGACGCCAACATCATCGACACCATGCTGCACAGCCTGATGCCGCTGGTGGCCTCGTCGAGCCCGATCTTCGCGGCCCACAAAATGTTCCTGATCCAAACGGTGATCAACTTCTTCATCCACTCCGGCACCGGCCAGGCCGCGCTGACGATGCCGATCATGGCGCCGCTGGCGGACCTGGTGGGGGTGACGCGCCAGACCGCGATCCTGGCCTACCAGCTCGGCGAACTGACCACGCCGATGATACCGACCTCCGGCATCACCGTCGGCGTGCTGGCGCTGGCGCGCATCCCGTGGATCACCTGGGCCAAGTGGATGGTGCCGCTGCAACTGGTCTACCTGGCGCTGGCGCTGGCGCTGCTGGTGCCGCCCAGCCTGATGCACTGGCAATAGCGCCAAATGCCACCTTCGGCGCGGCGGCGGTGGCGAAGCTGGCGGCGCTGACCGCGGCGGCGGCGGCGACGAAAAGGGCTTCCATGTTTTTGGCGATGTTCATGATGTTTTCCTTTGGCTGAGTGGCGTTTCGATGCTTGAACTGTAGCCAAACGGCCCCCGCGCGGCCAGCCGAATGCGACGCAACGCGCAAAAGGCGGGACAGATGACGCAAACCCCATGCCGAAGCCAATTTGTGCGCTTTGGCGCCGCCCCGCTTGCGTTAATTGAAACCTTTCCGCGATGTGCACGCGGGCCGACGCTTATATGGCCGAAATGCCCTACCACGCCCGTTCCTTGTTTATAATCGTCAAAACAACCGGACCCACTCCCCACTCTATGACAGCTCAACTCTCCAAAAAAAGCGAAGCCTGGTCGGCGCGATTCTCCGAACCGGTCTCGGACCTCGTTAAACGTTATACCGCATCGGTCTTTTTCGACAAACGCCTGGCGCTGTTCGATATCGAGGGCTCGCTGGCCCACGCCGACATGCTGCACGCCCAGGGCATCATCAACGCCTTCGACTACGCCGAGATCCAGCGCGGCATGGCCCAGATCAGCCAGGAAATCGGCGCCGGACAGTTCGAATGGCTGCTCGATCTGGAGGACGTCCACCTGAACATTGAAAAGCGCCTGACCGAACTGGTCGGCGACGCCGGCAAGCGCCTGCACACCGGCCGCTCGCGCAACGACCAGGTCGCCACCGACATCCGCCTGTACGTGCGCGCGGCCATCGACGACATCACCGTCCTGCTCGGCACGCTGCGCGGCGCCCTGACCGACCTGGCCGAACTGCACGCCGACACCATCATGCCCGGCTTCACCCACATGCAGGTGGCCCAGCCGATCACCTTCGGCCACCACATGCTGGCCTACGTCGAGATGTTCGGCCGCGATAGCGAACGCATGGCCGACTGCCGCAAGCGCGTCAACCGCCTGCCGCTGGGCGCCGCCGCGCTGGCCGGCACCACCTTCCCGATCGACCGCCTGCGCGTGGCCAAGACGCTCGGCTTCGACGACGTCTGCCACAACTCGCTGGACGCCGTCTCGGACCGCGACTTCGCCATCGAGTTCTGCGCCGCCGGCGCGGTGCTGATGATGCACGTCTCGCGCATGGCCGAGGAACTGGTCATCTGGATGAGCCCGCGGGTCGGCTTCATCGACATCGCCGACCGCTTTTGCACCGGCTCGTCGATCATGCCGCAAAAGAAAAATCCCGACGTGCCGGAACTGGCGCGCGGCAAGACCGGCCGCGTCTACGGCCACTTGATCGGCCTGCTGACCCTGATGAAGGGCCAGCCGCTGGCCTACAACAAGGACAACCAGGAAGACAAGGAGCCGCTGTTCGACACCGTCGACACCGTCGTCGACACGCTGCGCATCTTCGCCGACATGGCCGGCGGCATCAGCGTCAAGCCGGACGCCATGCGCGCGGCCGCGCTGCAGGGTTACGCCACCGCCACCGACCTGGCCGACTACCTGGTCAAGAAGGGCCTGCCGTTCCGCGACGCCCACGAGGCGGTCGCGCACGCGGTGCGCGCCTGCGTCGACGCCGGCTGCGACCTGGCCGACCTGTCGCTGCAGCAGCTGCGCGCCTTCTCCGCCCTGATCGAGGACGACGTCTTCGCCGTGCTGACGCTGGAAGGCTCGGTCGCCGCGCGCGACCACGTCGGCGGCACCGCGCCGCGCCAGGTGCGCGCCGCGATCGCCCGGGTGCGCGCGCAACTGGCCGAGTAAGCGCGCGCCGCGTCATCGCAGCGGGCGGGCAGCGCCCGCCCGGCACGCCCCCAACGGACGCCAAAGAAGCGTCCACCAGAGGATAGAGGAGACACACCCATGTTTATGCCACTCTCGCGTTTCATCGACACGATGAACGAAAAAATCGCCGGCGCCGTCAGCTGGGCGCTGCTGGCCGCGGTCATCATCTGCACCGTCAACGCCCTGATACGCTACGTTTTCAATTCCAGCTCCAACGCCTGGTTGGAAATCCAGTGGTACCTGTTCGCCGCCATCTTCATGCTGGCCTCGGCCTACACCCTCAAGCGCGACGAGCACGTGCGCATCGACGTCATCGTCGGGCGCCTGTCGAAACGCACCCAGGTGTGGATCGACCTGTTCGGCTTCATGGTGTTCCTGCTGCCGATCTCGCTGGTCATCCTGTACTACGGCGTGCCGTTCGCGTGGCTGTCGATCACCAGCGCCGAAATGTCGAGCAACGCCGGCGGCCTGATCGTCTGGCCGGCCAAGCTGCTGGTGCCGCTCGGCTTCCTGCTGCTGATCCTGCAGGGCCTGTCCGAGATCATCAAACGCGTCGCCTTCCTGCGCGGCCAGATCGACGGCCACGAATTCGCCAAGCACGTCGCCACCCCGGAAGACGAGATCGCGGCCATCAAGGCGGCCAACAACCTCGATTGACACGCGATACGGCCCAGCTGGCACATTGACGACAACTTTATAAAAAGCGGCGCAGAGACATGGAATTATTCTTAACGGCGAACCTCGCCCCGATCATGTTCGGGGCCCTGGTCATTTTCCTGCTATCCGGCTTCCCGGTGGCGTTTTCCCTGGCCGCAAACGGCCTGTTCTTCGGCTTCGTCGGCATCGAACTGGGGCTGCTGAAACCGGAGCTGCTGCAGGCGCTGCCGAACCGCATCTTCGGCATCATGGCCAACGACACGCTGCTGGCGATCCCCTTCTTCACCTTCATGGGCCTGATCCTCGAACGCTCCGGCATGGCCGAGGACCTGCTTGACACGATCGGCCAGTTGTTCGGGCCGATCCGCGGCGGCGTCGCCTACGCCGTCATCTTCGTCGGCGCGCTGCTGGCCGCCACCACCGGCGTGGTGGCCGCGTCGGTCATCTCGATGGGCCTGATCTCGCTGCCGGTGATGCTGCGCTACGGCTACGACAAGAAACTGGCGTCCGGCGTCATCGCCGCCTCCGGCACGCTGGCGCAGATCATCCCGCCGTCGCTGGTGCTGATCGTCATGGCCGACCAGCTCGGCCGCTCGGTCGGCGACATGTACAAGGCCGCCTTCATCCCCGGCCTGATGCTGACGGCGATGTACGCCGGCTACGTGCTGGCCCTGTCGATCTTCAAGCCGCACCACGTGCCGGCGCTGCCGCTGGAGGCGCGCAACCTGCGCCAGCCGAACGGCAACAGCGGCGCCGTCTCGCTGCTGTTCCTGGTCGTCGGCACGGTCGCCGCCTCGTTCGCCTTCGCCGAGTTCTACCGCGCCGGCCATCCAAACATGGCCAAGGACGAACTGGGCATCTTCGCCGCCGCCGTCGGCATCGTCGGCGCCTTCGCCTTCGCGCTGGCCAACCGCCACCTGAAACTGAACCTGCTCTCGCGCATGGCCGAAAAAGTCGTGTTCGTCATGATCCCGCCGCTGGCGCTGATCTTCCTGGTGCTGGGCACCATCTTCATCGGCCTGGCCACGCCGACCGAAGGCGGCGGCATGGGCGCGATGGGCGCGATCCTGCTGGCGATGGCCAACCGCCGCCTGTCGTGGAGCCTGATGAAACAGGCGATGAACTCGACCACCCGCCTGTCCTGCTTCGTCATCTTCATCCTGATCGGCTCGACCGTGTTCTCGCTGGTGTTCCGCGGCGTGAACGGCGACCTGTGGGTCGAGCACCTGCTGTCGAACCTGCCGGGCGGCACCACCGGCTTCCTGATCGTCGTCAACATCATGTTCTTCGGCCTGGCCTTCTTCCTCGACTTCTTCGAGCTGGCCTTCATCCTGGTGCCGCTGGTCGGCCCGGTGGCGGAAAAACTCGGCATCGACCTGATCTGGTTCGGCGTGCTGCTGGGCGTGAACATGCAAACCTCGTTCATGCACCCGCCGTTCGGCTTCGCGCTGTTTTACCTGCGCTCGGTGGCGCCGAAGGAAGTCAAGACCTCCGACATCTACTGGGGCGCGATCCCCTTCGTCTGCATCCAGGTCGTCATGGTGGCCCTGATCATCGCCTTCCCGCACCTGGTTTCGGTCGAGAAGAAAACCGACATGACCGAGCAGATCGAGTTGAAGATCGACGCCCCGGCCGACTACGGCACGCCGGCGCCAGCCGACGAGCCGAAGAAAAGCGACGACGAAGCGCCGGCCTTGAACTTCTCCACCGACACCGACAAGAAGTAAGTGGCTGCACCCGGCCGCCGCCCCGGTGGCCGGCGCCGTCGCCAGGCGGCGCGCCGACAAGGCGCGCCGTCAACGGCTTTCACCTCCCCACCATCCTTCACCTTCGCCGCGTCGTTGCCGCCCTGGCTGCGCATGACGAATATTAAAGAGGAAAAATCATCGAACATTCCGCCATTGCCACACCAGCGCTGCTGCAGGTCACGGACATGCGCTTCAGTTATCCGGAGCGCGAGCTGTTCGCGCACTGGTCGGCCGCCATCGCGCCGGGCGTCACGCTGGTGCGCGGCGGCGACGGCCGCGGCAAGAGCACGCTGCTGCGCCTGTTCGCCGGCGCGCAGGCGGCCGACGCCGGGCAGTTGCAAATCAACGACGTGCGCCTGGAGGACCAGCCGGCTGCTTACCGGCGGCAGGTGTTCTGGGTCGATCCGCGTTCGGACGCCTTCGAAAAAATCACGGTGCTGGATTACTTCAAGTCCCTGCCCGGCCTGTACCCGCAATTCGACGCGCAGGCCTTGCCCGCCCTGATCGAGGGTTTGTCGTTGGGGCCGCACCTGGAGAAGTTTTTCTACATGCTGTCCACCGGCTCCAAGCGCAAAGTCTGGCTGGCCGCGGCGTTCGCCTCGGGCACCCCGCTGGCCTTGCTCGACGAGCCTTTCGCGGGGCTCGACAAGGTGTCGATTAACTTTGTGCTGGCGCTGCTGACACAGGCGGCCCAGGGCGCCCGCGCCTGGGTGCTGGCCGACTACCAGGCGCCAGGTGACGTGCCGCTGGCGGCGACCATCGACCTGGGCGATTGAGGTGCGAAACGCGCTGCTGCGGGCCAACGTTGTCGGGTTACGCCCGATGGGCTAACCCGACCTACGAACATCAACATCGCGCCGCGGCTTTCCCCTAGTGTTCGACGATCTTCGACAGCACCGAGAAGGCGGCGCCGGTCTGCGACTGTTCCAGCAGGATGGTCAACTCGGTGTAGGTGCAGATGATGTTGACCAGGTTGATCTTGTCCCAGGCCAGCTTCTTCAGCACCGCGTGGTAGATCCCGGGCGTGCCGCGGCTGGCCGGGTCCAGGTGCAGCGTCACCGCGGTCAGGTGCTCCAGCCGCGCCAACTGGCGCTCCTCGCTGAACACCTCCTCGACCATGCAGGTCAGGCCGCGGCTGCAGATGATCATCACTTCGTTGACGCCGCGCGTGACGGTGATGAAGGCGCCGCGCTGCGGCTCGGCCAGCGCCAGCAACTGGCGCTGGCATTCGTAGCTGCGTTCGGAGTAGCGGTAGGTGAAGACGGTCAGCTCGGTGCGCGTGGTCAGCTCGCCGGTGCGCTCGCCGAGCACGATCTCGCCGCCCTGCCGCACCGGCAGGCGCTCGGCCAGGCGCCGCAGCGCCATCACCACGGCGGCTTGCCCGACCGGCTTCCACAGGTCGGTTTCGATCTGCGGCTGCAGCTGGCGCGCCAGCTCCGACAGGTTGATCAAGCCCCGCCCCAGGCCCTCGGTCAGGAAGGCCGACTCCATAACGATCTGTTCAACTTTGGTGGAAATCGACAGCATAGTTAACTATCGCCCGCCCGGCGGCGGGCGACCAAGGTCGCTCCCCGCGCACGCGCGCAAAGACTCCGTCAAATGAGGTCTGGTTTCGCCTTCCGCCCGGCCTCGCGGGCCGGGTGCGGAGGGCGTCTCGGTAGCGCCCGCCAAGCGGCGCCGCGGCGGCCGCCGGCGGCGGGGCTATGTAAGGGGCAGTGGTGCCGCCGGCGCAACGCAGCGACGCAAGACGGTGAATAGAGCAGCCAGACCTGTGCTTGAAGTCATTTGTTTCTCCCTGTGGTTCCCGATGCGCGGTGTTTTTTCGCGGTCGTGCCGCGTGCGCTTTTTATCTTCCCCATTCGACTGATATTCCGATGGGTTTTGCCTAGTGTAGAACGCAACATTAAAGGAATGCAACTAACTTTTGCTGAAAAAATGGGCATTGTGTTGCATTCTCGGCGAAATTAGAGCGCAGCCTCTAAACCGTTGCCATTCCTATACAAAACCCCGCAATCGTGCGCCTACGCCAGCGATTTCCGTGTACGGCCGCTCCCGCGAAACCCGTTCCATATCCATCAAGAATGTTTTATTTTTAATATTTTGAACGCTTGCGTCCCATTTCCGAAGAATTTTGACTTGCCCGCGCCGATGGGAATAGTGTCGCCACTACCCGCTGCCGCCACCACAAGTGGCCACCGGGATGGCAGCCAGCGCAGCGGCGACCACGTCGTTTCCCACCGCGTTTTTCAATCGATATCCATGGAGAAGAAATGAATTTACGTAAGACATTACTCGCCGCTTCCATCGCCGCCCTGCCCGTCATGGCCTCTATCCCGGCCTACGCGGCCAATCAGTTGATGGCTGCGCCGGTCAACCAGTTGTCTCCACAAGAGAACGCCGGCCTGGTCGCCAAACTCAGCGCGCAACACGCCAAGGCCGGCCTGAACGCCGACCACAGCTTCGTCATCGCCGCCCATCACCCCGGCGTGACCGGCACCAAGATCAGCCGCGCCCAGCACACCTTCAAGGGCTTGCGCGTGTTCGGCTCGGAAACCGTGGTCGTCACCAATAACGCCGGCGACATCGTCAGCGAATCCGTGGCCGACCGCCGCGCCGGCCTGGCCAGCGGCGCCGGCAACACCGTCGACGGCGCCGCCGGCGCCCGCTTCGACGTCACGCCGTCGATCAGCGGCAGCGCCGCCATCGACCTGGTGGTCAAGGCCGTCGCGCCGCGCGCCATCCACTTCAGCGCGCCGGTGGCCGAGCTGCTGGTCTGGCCGGTGATGAAGTCGGTGCGCGTGGCCGGCGCCGTCAACAAGTCCGAGGCCGCCCTCAACGCGCTCGACCTGGAAGAGGTGGTCGACCACTACGAGCTGGCCTACCTGGTACAAACGCGCATGATCAGCGGCACCAAGCCGATCTATTTCGACACCGTCGTCAGCGCTAAGAACGGCAGCGTGCTGGCCCAGTGGAAGGCGCTGAAAACCGTGGTCGGCGTCGGCAACAGCCAGTACAACGGCCAGGTGCCGATCAGCACCACCCTGAGCGGCAGCAGCTACATGATGAAGGATCCAAACCGCGGCGTCGGCGGCACCTTCGGCGCGATGGCCATCACCAACGCCAACCACGGCACCAGCGCCGGCAGCGTCTACGCCAACGCCAGCAACACCTGGGGCGACGGCCAGCAATACATCAGCGGCGGCAGCACCACCAACGCCAACGGCCAGACCGCCGCCGTAAACGCCATGTGGGGCTTGATGAACACCTACGACATGTTGAAAAACGTGCTTGGTTGGAGCAGCCTGGACGGCAACAACACCGCCACCTACATCGCCGCCCACGTCAACACCGCCTACGACAACGCCTACTACGACGACAATTGCAAGTGCATGTTCATCGGCGACGGCAGCTCGTTCAACAGCCTCGGCTCGATCGACGTGATCGGCCACGAAATGGGCCACGGCGTCACCGCCGCCACCTCCAACCTGAACTACGCCGCCGAATCGGGCGGCTTGAACGAGTCCAGCTCGGACATCAGCGGCGAGGCCGTCGAAGCCTACGCGCGCGCCGGCGGCACCGGCACCACCATCCCGAACAGCGGCAACGACTGGATGATGGGCAAGGAAATCAGCAAGACCGGCCAGCCGCTGCGCTGGATGTTCAAGCCAAGCAAGGACGGCAGCAGCCCGAACGCCTGGAGCAGCACCATCAAGAACCTCGACGTCCATTACAGCAGCGGCCCGAACAACCGCATGTTCTACTTCCTGTCGCAGGGCTCGAATTCGACCTCCAGCAGCGACTACTACAGCTCCTACCTGAACAAGGCGCCGCTGGCGATGACCGGCATCGGCACCGACAAGGCCTACCGCATCTGGTTCAAGGCCCTGTCGACCAAGTTCACCTCGACCACCAACTACGCCGACGCGCGCAACAAGGTGCTGCAGTCGGCCGAGGAGCTGTACGGCGTCGGTAGCGCCGAGGCCACCGCCGTCAAGCGCGCCTACGCCGCCATCAACGTCGGCCTCGACGTCGATGAAACCGCCACCGGCGGCGCCGTCGTCATCACCACCCAGCCGGCCAACGTCACGGTCGCGCCGGGCGCCAGCGCCTCGTTCGCCGTCGGCGCCGGCGGCGGCACCGCGCCGTACAGCTACAAGTGGTACCGCAACGGCGCCCTGATCAGCGGCGCCACCTCGGCCAGCTACGGCTTCACCGCGCAGGCGGCCGACAGCGGCGCCGTGTTCAAGGCCAGCGTGACCGACGCTTCGTCGCCGGCCGTCACCGTGACCTCGGGCAACGCCACGCTGACGGTGTCGAGCAACACTTCCAGCGAGCTGGTCACCAACGGCGGCTTCGAGGCCGGCGCCACCGGCTGGAGCGGCACCACCGGCGCCATCGGCACCTTCGCCGGCCAGAGCGCCTTCGAGGGCAGCAAGTACGCCTGGCTGGGCGGCAACGGCACGACCTCGACGGAAACGCTGTCGCAGAGCGTGACGATTCCGGCGTCGGCCACCGCGGCCACGCTGAGCTTCGCGCTGCACATCGACACGGCCGAAACCGGCAGCACGGCTTACGACACGCTGAAGGTCACCGTGAAGAACGCCGCCGGCACCGTGCTCGGCACCCTGGCCACGTACAGCAACACGACCCCGGCCAGTGGCTACCAGAGCCGCACCTTCAGCCTGCTCGCCTACAAGGGCCAGACCGTGCAGATCTCGTTCGGCATGACCGAGGACGCGTCGCTGCAAACCTCGTTCGTCGTCGACAAGGTCAGCCTGGTCACCCAGTAAGCCAGCCGGCGTTGCCGCCCGGGGGGAGGGGGGGGGGGGGGGGCAGGGGGGGGGGGGGGGGGGGGAGCCCGAGACTTTTTCGGCAGCCACTGGCCCCTCTTTCGCCAAAAACCCCCCCTTTTAACACCCCAAAAGCGGAAGGTGGG
>NZ_JBJXIB010000102.1:0-21406 GCF_046115965.1 Janthinobacterium sp. CG_23.3
GGGTCTCGTCAATGCGGGTTGCCCGCAAGCTGGGGTATCGCCCCTCCCCCCCCTCTCCCCCCCCCCCCCCCCCCACCCGCGCCGCCGTCAGCGTCGCCTTCGTCGAGGTGCTGGCCGCGCAGGAAGGCCTGCGCCTGGCCGACAGCGCCGCCGCGCTGGCGCGCCACGCCGGCGACATCGCCGCGCGCCGCGTCGCCGCCGGCAAGGCCTCGCCGGTCGAGCAAACCCGCGCCCGCGTCGCCGAAGCCGCCGCGCGGCTCGACGCCAACCTGGCCGGCGGCGCGCTGGCCGGCGCGCGCAAGCGCCTGGCCGCCCTGTGGGGCAATCCGGCGCCGCGCTTCAGCCAGGCCGAGGGCCGGCTGGAACCCTTGCCGGCCCTGCCCGACGAGGCCGACCTGGCGCGCCGCCTGGCCAACGCCCCCGCCGTGCTCAAGGCGCGCAGCGCGCTGGCCCAGCGCACCGCGATGGCGCAGCTGGAGCGCAGCCGCCGCACGCCGGACCTGAGCGTCAGCGTCGGCGTCAAGCGCTCGGCGGAACTGGGCCGCAACCAGGCCATCTTCGGCCTGTCGCTGCCGCTGCCGCTGTTCGACGGCAACCAGGGCAATGTGCTCGAAGCGCTGCGCCGCGGCGACAAGGCGGCCGACGAACTGGCCGCCGCCAGCATCCGCAGCGGCGCCGAACTGGCCGCGGCGCGCCAGACGCTGCAGGACGCGCGCCAACAAGTCGAGGCGCTGCGCGGCGACATCCTGCCCGGCGCGCAAAGCGCCTACGAGGCCGCCGCCAAGGGCTTCGAATACGGCAAGTTCGCCTTCATCGACGTGCTCGACGCCCAGCGCACGCTGCTGCAAGCGAACACCCAACACCTGCGCGCGCTGGCCGACGCGCACAAAGCCGCCGCCGAGATCGACCGCATCCTCGGCGAACCGGCCCACGCCGCCGAATAAGGAACACTCTATGAATATCAAACCAAGCAAGAAACAAGGCATCGCCATCGCCGCCATCCTCGGCGCCGGCGCGCTGCTGGCCGCCCTGATCCTGGGCGCCGCCGCGCCGGCCACGCCCGCCGCCGCCGACACCGCCTCGGCGTCGGCCGGCGCGGCGCACCACGAAGAAGAGGGCAAGCTCGAACTGAGCGACGCCCAAATCAAGGCCGCCGGCATCGGCGTGGCCGCCGCCGCGCCCGGGCGCATCGCCACCAGCGTCGCGCTGGCCGGCGAAATCCGCTTCAACGAAGACCGCACCGCCCACGTCGTGCCGCGCCTGGCCGGCGTCGTCGAAGGCGTGCGCGCCGACCTCGGCCAGTTGGTCAAGAAGGGCCAGGTGCTGGCCGTCATCGCCAGCACCGGCCTGTCCGAGCAGCGCAGCGAATTGCTGTCGGCGCAAAGGCGCCTGGCGCTGGCGCGCTCGACCTACGAGCGCGAACAGCGGCTGTGGCAGGAAAAAATCTCGGCCGAACAGGATTACCTGCAGGCCCGGCAGGCGATGCAAGAGGCGGAAATCGGCGTGCGCAACGCCGGCCAGAAGCTCAGCGCGCTGGGCGCCGACGCCGGCGGCGCCGGCCCGCTGAACCGCTATGAAATCCGCGCGCCGTTCGACGCCATGGTGCTGGAAAAGCACATCGCGCTGGGCGAGGCGGTCAAGGAAGACGCCAACATCTTCGTCCTCTCCGACCTGTCCACCGTGTGGGCCGAAATCGCCGTGCCGGCGAAGGATTTGAACGCGGTGCGCGTCGGCGGCCGGGCCAAGGTCAAGGCCAGCGCCTTCGACGCCAGCGCCGACGGCAGCATTACCTACGTCGGCGCGCTGATCGGCGAGCAGACCCGCACCGCCAAGGCGCGCGTGGCGATGGCCAATCCGGCGATGGCCTGGCGCCCCGGCCTGTTCGTCAGCGTCGAGGTGGCCTCCGGCTTCAGCGACGCCGCCGTCACCGTCGCCGCCGACGCGGTGCAAACCGTCGAACAGCGTCCGACGGTCTTCGTCAAGGTCGCCGGCGGCTTCCAGGCGACCCCGGTCACGCTCGGCCGCGGCGACGGCAAGCTGGTCGAAATCGTCAAGGGCTTGCCGGCCGGCGCCAGCTACGCCGCCGTCGGCAGTTTCATCCTCAAGTCGGAGCTGGGCAAAGCCAGCGCCGGCCACGAACATTGACGCGGAAGGCGAGCCACCATGTTTGAACGACTGATACGCTTTGCCATCGACCAGCGCTGGCTGGTCATGCTGGCCGTCGCCGCGATGGCGGCGCTGGGCATCTACAACTACCAAAAACTGCCGATCGACGCGGTGCCGGACATCACCAACGTGCAGGTGCAAATCAACACGGCGGCGCCCGGCTACTCGCCGCTGGAGACCGAGCAGCGCATCACCTTCCCGGTCGAGACGGCGATGGCCGGCCTGCCGAACCTGGAGCACACCCGTTCGCTGTCGCGCTACGGCCTGTCGCAGGTGACGGCGGTCTTCAAGGACGGCACCGACATCTACTTCGCCCGCCAGATGATCAACGAGCGCTTGCAACAGGCGCGCCAGCAACTGCCGGCCGGGACCGCGCCGGCGATGGGTCCGGTCTCCACCGGCCTGGGCGAAATCTACCTGTGGACGGTGGAGGCCAGGGAAGGCGCCAGGAAGGCCGACGGCGCGCCCTACACGCCGACCGACCTGCGCGAAATCCAGGACTGGATCATCAAGCCGCAACTGCGCAACGTCGCCGGCGTCACCGAGATCAATTCCATCGGCGGCTACGCCAAGGAATACCAGGTCGCGCCCTGGCCGGAAAAACTGGCCTCCTACGGCCTCGGCCTGGCCGACGTGGTGGCGGCGCTGGAGCGCAACAACGGCAACGTCGGCGCCGGCTATATCGAGCGCCGCGGCGAGCAGTTGCTGATCCGCGCGCCCGGCCAGCTCGCCTCGATGCAGGACCTGCGCAACGTCGTCGTCGCCAACGTCGAGGGCGTGGCGATCCGCGTCGCCGACGTCGCCGACGTCGACATCGGCCGCGAGCTGCGCACCGGCGCGGCCACCGAGAACGGCCGCGAAGTCGTGCTCGGCACGGTCTTCATGCTGATCGGCGAAAACAGCCGCAGCGTGTCGCAGGCGGTCGAGCGCAAAATGGTCGAGGTCAACCGCAGCCTGCCCGAGGGCGTCCACGCGGTCACCGTGTACGACCGCACCGTGCTGGTCGACAAGGCCATCGGCACCGTCAAGAACAACCTGCTGGAGGGCGCGGTGCTGGTCGTCGCGGTGCTGTTTCTGTTCCTCGGCAACATCCGCGCCGCCGTCATCGCCGCCATGGTGATTCCGCTGGCGATGCTGTTCACCTTCACCGGCATGGTCGGCTACCGCGTCAGCGCCAACCTGATGAGCCTGGGCGCGCTGGACTTCGGCATCATCATCGACGGTGCCGTCGTCATCGTCGAAAACTGCGTGCGCCGGCTGGCCCACGCGCAGGCCGCGCGCGGCCGCCCGCTGACGCGCGACGAACGCTTTCACGAGGTGTTCGCGGCGGCGCGGGAAGCCCGCCGGCCGCTGCTGTACGGCCAACTGATCATCATGGTGGTGTACCTGCCGATCTTCGCGCTGACCGGCGTCGAGGGCCGCATGTTCACGCCGATGGCGCTGACGGTGGTGATCGCCCTGCTGGGCGCGATGCTGCTGTCGATCACCTTCATCCCGGCCGCAGTGGCCCTGTTCATCGGCGACAAGGTGGCCGAGAAGGACCAGTTGCTGATGCGCGCGGCCAAGCGCTGCTACCGGCCGGCGCTGCACGGCTCGCTGCGCCACGCGCCGGTGGTGCTGGCCTTCGCGGCGGTGGCGGTGCTGCTGGCCGGCCTGTTGGCGACGCGCATGGGCAGCGAGTTCGTGCCCAGCCTGGACGAGGGCGACATCGCCATCCAGGCGCTGCGCATCCCCGGCACCAGCCTGACGCAATCGCTGGCCATGCAGCGCCAGCTGGAACGCGCGCTGATGCAAAACCACCCCGAGATCGAGCGCGTGTTCGCCCGCACCGGCACCGCCGAAATCGCCTCCGACCCGATGCCGCCGAATATCTCGGACGGCTACATCATGCTCAAGCCGCGCGCGCAATGGCCGCTGCCGGGCAAGAGCCGGGAGCGCCTGCTGGCCGAGGTCGAGGCCACCGCCAACGGCCTGCCCGGCAACAACTACGAGTTCTCGCAACCGATCCAGCTGCGCTTCAACGAGTTGATTTCGGGCGTGCGCAGCGACGTCGCCGTCAAGCTGTTCGGCGACGACATGGCGGTGCTCGACGCCACCGCCGCGCAGATCGCGGCAGTGCTGGGCAAGGTCGGCGGCGCCGCCGAGGTCAAGGTCGAGCAGACCGGCGGCTTGCCGGTGCTGACGGTGAAGATCGACCGCGAGCAAAGCGCGCGCTACGGCCTGAACCTCGCCGACGTGCAAAACACCGTCGCCACGGCGATCGGCGGCCAGCGCGCCGGCACGCTGTTCGAGGGCGACCGCCGCTTCGACATCGTGGTGCGCCTGCCGGAGGGCCTGCGCAACGACCTGGAACAGTTGAAACGCCTGCCGGTCGCCCTGCCCAAGGGCGCCGGGCGCGCCAGCTTCATACCGTTGGCCGAGGTGGCCAGCCTGGAACTGGCGCCGGGGCCGAACCAGATCAGCCGCGAAGACGGCAAGCGCCGCGTCGTCGTCAGCGCCAACGTGCGCGGGCGCGACATCGGCTCCTTCGTCGCCGACGCCGAGCGGCAAATCCTGGCGCAGGTGAGGGTGCCGGCCGGCTACTGGACCAGCTGGGGCGGCCAGTTCGAGCAATTGCAGTCGGCCACGCGGCGCCTGCGGATCGTCGTGCCGCTGGCGCTGCTGCTGGTGTTCATTTTGCTGTTCGCCATGTTCGGCAGGGTCAAGGACGGCTTGCTGGTGTTTAGCGGCATTCCGTTCGCCCTCACCGGCGGCATCGTCGCGCTGTGGCTGCGCGACATCCCGATGTCGATCTCGGCGGCGGTCGGCTTCATCGCGCTGTCCGGCGTGGCGGTGCTGAACGGGCTGGTAATGCTCGCCTTCATCCGCCAGTTGCGCGACGAGGGCCGCACGCTGCAAGAAGCGATTGTCGAAGGCGCGCTGACGCGGCTGCGGCCGGTGTTGATGACGGCGCTGGTGGCCTCGCTGGGCTTCGTGCCGATGGCGATCGCCACCGGCACCGGCGCCGAAGTGCAGCGGCCGCTGGCCACCGTCGTCATCGGCGGCATCCTGTCGTCGACGGCGCTGACGCTGCTGGTGCTGCCGCTGCTGTACCGGCTCGCCTACCGCAGGGAGGAGGAAGCCGGCGCGGCGGCGCGCCTGCAAGCAAGGGCGGGCGACTCTGCGCCAGCGGCGTGGCATATCTGACGCGGCAACGCCGCGGGGCCGGACCTTCGGGTCCGACCCCGGGGCGCCGCCCCTGGTGTCGGTTTACGGCTTGCGGTAATCGTTCTCGATCCACGCGGCGGCGCTGGTCGCGCTCAGCTTGAACGCCGCCGAGGTGCGCACCTTGGCCAGCTCCTCGCCGTCCTGGTCGTAGGCGCTCAGCATCGCGTACGGATGCTCCTCGTCCGGCACGATATCGAGCATGACCTTGATTTGCCCGCCGGACATGCTGACGAACAAGCTCTTGTGCAACTGCGCGTGCAGTTGCTGCTCGTGCCGGCGCAACACTTCCGCGGCCGTCTTGACCAGGGTGTTGAAGGCGTTGACGTCGAGCGGCTTGGGGTTTTTCTTGTCGCGCCCCATGGTCCAGGGGCCGACCAGCGCCGGCTCCGGCTCGCCGTCCTTGATCATCGCCACGGCCCAACCCTCGTCCTCGTCGTTTTTGATCACGCGCGCGGTCCAGCCGTTGCCGACCCACAGGCGCGGCTCCTGGATCTTGGCGTCGTCGTCCGGTTCGGGGAAGTCGGGGGAGTCGGTACTCATGTGATGTGGCTCATGTCTGGAAGATGGGCCTAGCATGATAGTCGAAATTGCCCGGCCGCGCCCGCTTTTGCCGGCCACGCGCAGCGGGACCTGCCCCACGCGAGGGCAAGTCCGGCGCGGAGACGCTGGCGGAAAACCAGGCTTGCTTCAGGCGTATTCGAAGGACATCGACGGCCTGGACGGCGGCGCTACCGGCGGACTGGGCGGCGGACGCCGCGGGTCGATGGCCGGCGCCGGCGACTGGTAGCTATACGGCGTAATAATGATCGGTGGTATGGCCGGCGGCGCGCCTTTCGGCCCCGCGTGGTACGTTGCGGCGCTACGCTGGCGCAGGAAGCAACCGTTTGCCGAGGATATCGATTGATCCCCTGTCTGTGCATTCAAAACCATCTTGCCCTCCTATCGGAAGTGGAGAGATTCAGTATAGGCAGTGATATTTTTAATGCAAGGAAAAATATTCACTACGAGGCGCGCGGGCCGCGCTCGGCGCCGAGGCCGGTTTCGACGCGGTTGCGTCCGGCGCCCTTGGCGCGGTACAGCGCCTTGTCGGCGCGCACCAGCACGGCGTCGTAGCCGGTGTCGAGGCGGCTCATGGCGGCGACGCCGATGCTCACCGTGACGGCGATGCGGGCGTCCGCCAGCACCAACGGCGTGTCGGCCACGCGCTGGCGCAGGCGCTCGGCGAACACGCCGGCCGCCGCCAGGTCGGTGCCCGGCAGCAGCACCGCGAACTCCTCGCCGCCGATCCGCCCCAGCGTGTCGACCTTGCGGTGGCCGTCGAACATCAGCGCGGCCAGGTGGCGCAGCACGGCGTCGCCGACCGCGTGGCCGTGGGCGTCGTTGATGGTCTTGAAATGGTCCAGGTCCAACATCAGCACCGCCGCGCAGCTGTCGATCTCGCGCCGCAGGCGCGCGTGCTCCTGGTCCAGGCGCGCCATGAAGTGGCGCCGGTTCGGCAGGCCGGTCAGGAAGTCGGTGGTGGCCAGCACCAGCAACTCGTCGTTCATGCGCTTGCGCTCGGTGATGTCGAGCGTCGAGACGATGACGAAATCCAGGCTGCGCTCGTGGCCCGGCATCACCAACAGGGTCAGCTCGTTTTGCCGCGCCACCCCGTCCAGGCGCACGAAACTGCCCTCGCAGGCGAACAACTGGGCGCCCTGCGCCAGCGCCGCCAGCGCGCGGGCGAACGCCGGCAGCGCCGGCGCGTCGAAGTTTTGCGCCAGGCTCAGCGCGGCGGCGGCGGCGCGCCCGTCGGCGCCCACCTGCGCCAGCGCGGCGGCGTTGACGTCGAGGATGCGCACCAGCCCGGCCAGCCGCGCCACCTGCTGCGGATGGCCCAGCAGGTAGGCCGCCAGGTCGTCCACGCCGGCCCGCTCCAGCGCCGCCAGCTCGGCGCGCACCGCCGACCAGTCCTGCTCCCACAGCGCGACCGGGGCGTTGTCGTACAGGCTGCGAAAGCGCGCCTCGCCGGCGCGCAGCGCCAGCGCCGCCTGGGCCTGCTCGATGACCATGCCGGCCAGGTGCGCGGCCTCCTCGATCAGGGCGATGTTGGCGGCGCTGGGCTGGTGCGCGCGGCGGTGGTACACCGTGAACGCGCCCAGCAGAGCGCCCGAGCCGCCGCGGATCGGCTCGGACCAGCACGCGGCCACGCCGGCGCGCGCGGCCAACTCGCGCTGGCCCTGCCACAGCGGATGGACGGCGATGTCGGCGACGACGACGCGGCGGCCGCGCAGGGCGGCGACGCCGGCCGCCGCGGCCGCCAACGGCTGGCCGTGCATGGCGGCGTTGAAGAAGTCCGGCAGGCTGGGCGCGGCGCCCAGCAGCGCCTGGCGGCCCTCGCCGTCAAGCAGCGCGATGCTGCACAGCATGGCCGGGTGGCCCGCCTCGACCCCCACCACCACGCCCTCGAGCACGCTGGCCAGCGAGGCGCCGGTGGCCAGCAGCTCCAGCACGTGGCGGCGGGTGCGTTCGCGCTGCTCGACCTGGCTGCGCTCGGTGATGTCGCGGAAGGACCACAGCCGCGCCTGCTCGCTCCCCAGTTGCATGCTGCGCACCACCTGCTCGATCACCCGGCCGTCGTGCAACTGCAGCAGGTCGTGCCGCTCGCGGTGGTCCTGCGGCGCCTGGACGCGGCCGCGGGCGAACACCGCCGCCTGGCGCAACTGCCGCTCGATGTGCGCGAACAGCGCGGCGGCGTCGGCCTGCCAGTCGAGCGCGTCGGCCACCTGCCACAGCTCGCGGAAGCGGCGGTTCGAGTTCAGCACCCGCCCCTGCAGGTCGTCGACCAGGATGCCGTCGACGGTCGAGTCGAGGATGCTGCGCAACACCGCCTGGCTGCGCTGCGCCGTCTCGGCCATCGCCAGCACGCTGGCCTGGCCCTGCTTCAGTTGCGCCGCCAGCAAACCGGCGCGGTGCAGCGCCGCCTTGGCGCCGGCGCGGCTACGCGCCAACAACCACGTCAGCGCCGCCAGCCCCAGGCCGAGCAGCGCGCCGGCCCAGGCCAGCAACAGCGGCTTGGCGGCGGCGGCGCGCTCGAAGCCCGGCCCGGCGCCGACCAGCACGCTCCAGCGGCGGCCGGCGACGTCGATGCTTTGCCGGCTGTGGCGCGCCAGCGCGGCGGCCGCGCCGGGCGCGCCGCCGTGCATGCGCTGGCCGGCGCCGACCGCGTCGCCGTCGTAGACTTCCATGTCGAGCGCGCCGGCGCCGCCCAGGCCGGCCATCAGGTCGTCCATGCGGAACGCCGCGTAGACCCAGCCGCGGATGGCCTCGCGCCGCTGCGCCAGCGTGGCGTGGGCGCGGTGCGGGTCGTAGAGCGGCATGGCGATCAGGAAGCCGGCCCGGTCCTGCCCGTCGTTTTCCTGCACCAGGCTGATTTTCCCCGTCATCGCCGCCTGGCCGGAATCGCGCGCGCGCTCCAGCGCGGCGCGCCGCACCGGCTCGGAATAAGGGTCGAAGCCGAAGGCGCGCAGGTTGCTGCCGCTGAAAGGCTCGAGGTAGACGATGGGCGCGTACAGCGCGCGCGCGCCGGCCGGCTTGATGGTGTAGTCGGGGAAGCCGTCGCGCCGCAGCGTCGCGATGTGGGCCTCGCGCTGCTCGCGCGGCACCACGCGCATGAAACCGACGCCCTGGATACCGGGGAAGTGCAGGTCGATCTGCTGCACCGCCAGGTAGTCGTGGAATTCGGCGCGGTCGACGACGTCCGAGCTGACGAACAGGCCCTGCGCGCCGTACAGCACCTGGAGATAGGTTTGCATGCGCGAGGCCAGCAGGTTGACCAGCTCGCGCACGCGCGAGTCGAACTCGGCCTGCACCTGGCGCTGGGCGTCGTCCTCGGCACCGCGCCAGGCGCCATAGGTGAAGCACAGGCAAACACCGAGGATCAACAGGGACAGGAAACGCGGTCCCAGCCAGTCCTCGATGGAGCGCACGGCGGGCGGCATGGAGCGGGTCTGGTTCATGGAACTCACTGGCATGGCCGAAAAAACCATCGAAACGTCGCTGCGGCCACCGCGCGGCCACGCCGCACCGGGATCGGCCGGGTATGGGAACCATAGTACGTGAGCGCGCAACGGCTGGCAACGCGCCGCTTGTAGCTAATCGGCAACAGCGCGGCCGCGCCGGCCGGCGTGCGCGGGCCGGCCCGGCCGGCCTTGGGCACGGCGCATTATTGCATATAAGAAAACGTCGATTGCCCGCCATTTCCCACCGTTCCGGCGCGCGTTTGTTTTTTGTTGATTTAATCGTATGATGCCCGCTCGCGCAGCGATCACGCCGCGCCAACCCACTGGAGTACCTGATGAAAACAATCACAGCGCTGGCCCTGGCCGGTTTATTCGCCGTGTCGCCGTGGTCCGGCGCCGCCACCGCCGCAGCGGCGCCGGCCGCCGCCGCCGCCCCCGACGCCGCCCACATCGCCGCCGTGCACGCGCTGCTGGCCGCGATGCAGGCGGAAAAAATGATGCGCGCGACCGCCGGCGCCAGCAACTACGCCAACCCGCAGCAACGCCAGGCGGTGTACGACAAGCTGGCCAAAGTGCCGGCCGAAGAGATCTACCGGCGCCTGGCCGGGCCGGTGGCGCGCCTCGTGTCGAGCGCGACCGCGACCGAAATGACGCGCTTCTATGGCAGCGCCTATGGCAAGCGCGCGCTGTTCCAAACTTATAACAGCGGCGCCAGCCTGTACCCCGAAGGGGCGCCGACGCCAACCCCGGCCGAGAAGGCCGACCTCAAGCGCCCGGCCTACGTGGCGGCCGACAAGGCCCTGGCCGCCGCGCAGCCGGCGATCCAGCATGAAGCCTTTGTTTTACTTCAGGAAATTGTGCGCAAGAAGTAAGCAGGCAAGCGCCTGGCGGCGGCCGTCAGCGCCGCTCGGCGCTATCGCGCTGGACCTGGCAAATTTGCACCCGGTACTCCTGGAAGAGAGGCGGTAGCGACGGCCGGCGGCATCACCCGCGCCGCCGCGATCCTGCACCGGGTGCCGTCGAACATCTCGACCCGCGTCAAGAACCTCGAGGACGATATCGGCGCCGCCCTATTCCTGCGCGAAAAAAAGCGTTTGCAACTGACGCCCGCCGGCAAGGTCCTGCTCGACTACGCCCGGCGCTTGCTGGCGCTAGCACAAGAGGCGCACGAGGCGGTCCACGACACTTCGCCGCGCGGACGGCTGCGCCTTGGATGCATGGAAAGCACCGCCGCGGCGCGCCTGCCGGCGCTGCTGGCGGCGCTGCAGCGGCGCCATCCGGCGCTGGCCGTCGACCTGCGCACCGGCCTGCCGCGCACCTTGGCCGGCCAGGTGCTGGCCGGCGAGCTCGACGCGGCCCTGGTGGTCGAACCGGTGGCAGACGAGCGCCTCGACCGCCTGCCCGCGTTCACCGAGGAACTGGTGCTCGTCGGCCCGGCCGGGCAGGCGCCTATCCGTTCGGCGCGCGATCTGGACAAGAGAATACTGCTGGCCTTCGAGCCGGGCTGCCCGCATCGGCAGCGGCTGGAGGACTGGTGCGCCGACGCCGCCGTGGTGCCGGAGCAGATCATCGAGCTGGGCTCCTACCACGCGATACTCGGCTGTTGCGCCGCCGGCATGGGCGTGGCGCTGATGCCGCGCTCGGTACTGGCGACCTACACCGAGACGGCCTATCTTTCCGTGCACGCCTTGGGCGGACGCTTCCACAGCGCGCGCACGCTGCTCATTTCCCGCCGCGGCGCGCCGCAGGGCAAGATCGCCGCCTTCGCCGACCTGCTGCGCGAAGGCCCGCAGACCGAGGCACCGGCTCAGGCCGCCGGCGCCGGCAGCGCCGCGTACTGCCGGTAGCCGCGCGCGCGCAGCTCGCACGCCGGGCAGCCGCCGCAGCCGTAGCCCCAGTCGTGCAGCTCGCCGCGCTCGCCCAGGTAGCAGGTGTGGGTGCCGCTGCGGATCAGGTCGACCAGCGCCGCGCCGCCCAGCTTTTCCGCCAGCTCCCAGGTCTGGCACTTGTCCAGCCACATCAGCGGGGTTTCCACCTTCAGCCGGGTCGCCATGCCCAGGTTCAACGCCACCTGCAGCGCCTTCATTGTATCGTCGCGGCAATCCGGGTAGCCGGAGAAGTCGGTCTCGCACATGCCGCCGACCAGCACCGTCAGGCCGCGCCGGTAGGCCACCGTGGCCGCCACCGTCATGAACAGCAGATTGCGGCCCGGCACGAAGGTGTTCGGCAAGCCGTTCGCCTGCATCGCGATTTCGACGTTCTGCGTCAGCGCCGTGTCGGAAATGGCGGCGATTAGCGACAGGTCGATCATGTGGTCCTGGCCCAGCCGGCCGTCCCACCGCGGCGACGCGGCGCGCATCCGCGCCAGCACCGTCGGGCGCACCGTCAGTTCGATGGCGTGGCGCTGGCCGTAGTCGAAGCCGATCGTTTCGACCCGCGCATAGTGTTCCAGGGCCCAGGCCAGGCAGGTGGTGGAGTCTTGGCCACCGCTAAACAGCACCAGGGCGGTATCAGTTGCAAGCATAGTTTTCTTTCTTTAATTCTTGAGTGTTGCGTGGGCGCGGCGCCGCGCGCCGGCCGGCGCCGCGTGAAATCTTATTCGTCCGCCATCTATATGCCTATTCCGGTAACATGCGGGGAGCAATTACCCTCCTGGAGTCCCATGTTTCCCGCAATACCCGTACCAGCCGGCAAACCGGCGCGATCACGAATTTTGGCACAAGCGCTGGTAAAAGCAATGGGGCGGGCCGCCTTGGTCGCCGCCGGCGCCGCCACGCTGGCGTCGGCCGCGCGCGCCGCCGACGCCACGGCGGCCGAGACGGCCGTCGCCGCCGCGGTGCGGTACGAGGTGAAAATCGTCGCGCCGGCGCCGCTCGACGCCCTGCTCGAAAAAAACCTCGACCTGCTGCGCTTCCAGGGCAACGCCCGCATCGACCGCGAACAGTTGCAGCGCCTGGTGCGCGCCGCGCCGGAGCAAGTCAAGGCGCTGCTGGCCACCGCCGGCTTTTACACGCCGCAGGTGAGCGCGCGCCTCGACGCCGACGCCGCCACGCCCACCGTGGTGGTCAGCGTCGAGCCGGGCGAACCGGTGCTGGTGGGCAAGGTCGAGCTGGAACTGCGCGGCTTCGACGCCCCGGCGCGGGACGGCGAAGCACGATTCAACACGCGGGCGCTGCGCGCCGCCTGGCCGCTGCACGAGGGCGCGCGGTTCCGCCAGGCCGACTGGGAGGCGGCCAAGCGCAACCTGCTGCGCCAGGTGGTGCAGACCCGCTACCCGCGCGCGCAACTGAGCGAAACGCTGGCCACGGTCGACCCCGACAGCCACCGCGCCGAGCTGCGCGTGGTGCTCGACAGCGGCCCGGAGCTGCGCTTCGGCGCGCTGCGCATTGAAGGCTTGCGGCGCTACCCGGAGGCGATCGTGCGCAACTTGAACCAGATCGAGCCGGGCGCCTATTACAGCGAGGCGGCGCTGCAAGCCTTGCAGTCGCGCCTGCAGGATACCGGCTACTTCAGTGCGGTCGAAGTCAGCGCCGACCTGTCGGGCCTGTTGAACGAGCAAATCGACGCCGCCGAGGAGGCCCAGCCGGGCGCCGCCAAGGCCGCCCCCGCCGCCACGGTCGAGCCGGTGCCGCTGGTGGTGCGCGTCGTCGAGAACAAGCGCAAGAACGTCAGCGCCGGCGTCGGTTACAGCACCAACACCGGTAACCGCGCCCAGTTGAACTACGACGACCTGAACCTGCTGGGCTTGAAATTCAAGAGCGCGCTGACCTTGGAGACCAAGAAGCAGACCGCGCGCGGCGACTTTTACTTTCCCACCACGCCGGAAGGCTACAACGACAGTATCGGCGCCTCGTTCGAGCGCAGCGACATCGAGAACGAAACCACGCGCATCGAGACGCTGGCGGCCAAGCGCGCCTGGGGCACGCCGCTGCTGGAACGCAGCATCACGCTGGAGTTCCTCAACGAAAACAAGAGCGTCGCGGGCGCCGCGGCCAGCCAGAGTAAGAGTTTGCCGCTGACCTACAGCCTGACCAAGCGCCAGCTCGACAACCTGCTGTTCCCGACCAGCGGCTACGTCGTCAACGCCCAGTTGGGCGGCGCGCCGCTGCCGCTGCTGACGGACGAATTGTTCGTCCGCGGCAGCGCCAAGTTCGTCTACTACCAGCCGCTCGGCAAGAGCGGCACGCTGATCCTGCGCGGCGAGGCCGGCGTCCTGGCCTCGAAGGAAAAACCCGGCGTGCCGGCGGTGTACCTGTTCCGCGCCGGCGGCGACCAGTCGGTGCGCGGCTACGCCTACCGCGAACTCGGCGTGCAGGAGGGCCAGGCCACCGTCGGCGGGCGCTACCTGGCCACCGCCGGCGCCGAGTACCAGCACTGGCTCACGCCGACCTGGGGCGCGGCGCTCTTCTACGACGCCGGCAACGCCGCCGACAGCGTCAAGCAGCTGCACCCGAAGTCCGGCTACGGCCTCGGCGTGCGCTATAAAAGCCCGGTCGGCCCGATCAACGTCGACGCCGCCTACGGCCATGCGATCCAGAAATACCGCCTGCACTTCTCTTTGGGATTCACCTTCTGATGTCCGACGCCACCACCCCGCCCGCCATCGCGCCGCGCCGCCGCGCGCTGCGCTATTTCCTGATCGGCCTGGCCGCCGTGGCCGCGCTGCTGGCCGGCGCGCTGTGGCTGCTCGGGCGCGAAGCGACGCTGCAAACGCTGGTGCGCAAGCTCGCCAGCGCCAGCGGCGGCCAGATCGTCGTCACCGGCGTGTCCGGCTCGCTGTATAACAAAATGCACCTGGGCCACGTCGACTACCGCAGCCCGACCCGGCACATCAGCGCCGACAACGTCGACATCAACTGGTCGCCGCTGCAGTACTTCTCCGAAGGTATCGCCATCAGCGAACTGAGCGTGGGTAGCCTTGCGCTGCAAAGCGTCGGCCCGGCGACGCCGCCGGTGATGCCGGCGAGCGTGGCGCCGCCGTTCCAGCTCGGCATCGCCGACGCCCGCGTCGCACGCCTCAGCATTGTCGGCGCCGGCGGCGCCGCCACCGTCATTTCCGCCGTCCGCTTCAAACTGGCCGGCGACAAAAGCGGCTGGCGCCTGCAAGACGCCAGCGCCGCCACGCCCTGGGGCAACGCCGCCGCCAGCGCCAGCATCGGCGCCGCGCGCCCGTTCGCGCTGGCCGGCGCGGCCAGCCTGATCCAGGCGGCCGCGGCCGCCGGGGAAAAACCGGCGCAACTGGACGCCAAGCTGGGCGGCAACCTGGCCCTGCTGGCGCTGAACGCCAGCGGCAGCGCCGGCCCGGCCAGCGTCGACGCCGCGCTGAGCCTGGCGCCGTTCGAACCGGTGATACTGCGCGCGGCCAACATCAACGGCCGCGGCATCAACCCGGGCCGCTACAACCCGGACCTGCCGCAGGCCGACCTGCGCCTGGAACTGAGGGCCAAGGTCGGCGCCGACCAGGCCGTGTCGGGCAGGTTGGCCATCATTAACCAGGCCGCGCCCGGCCCGCTCGACCAGGGCCGCCTGCCGCTGCGCGCCGTCAGCGCCCAGGTCGGCGGCAGCCTGACCGCCACCAGCATCGACGCGGCGCTGCTCGACTTCGGCGCCGCCGGCAAGTTCAGCGGCGCCGGCACGGTCGAGCGCAGCGGCCCCGAGGCGCCGGTCGGCAGCGCCACGTTCACGCTGCACACCGACCGCATCGACCTGAAGGCGATCCACGGCCGCATCAACAGCACCAAGATCGCCGGCGACATCCAGCTCGCCAGCGCCGGCAAGACGCTGACGCTGACAGCGCTGCTGGCGCAGGACGGCCTGCGGCTGGACGTGCAGGCCAGCCTGGCCGACTTGCTGCTGCAGGTGCAGCGGGCGCGGCTGCAGGCCGGCAAGGGCAGCGTCACGCTGAGCGGCCAGGCCAGCCTGAAGGAGCAACGCGCATTCAAGGCCAGCGCCAGCGCCAGCCGCTTCAACCCGGCCGATTTCGGCGCCTACCCGCAAGCCGACCTGAACGTCGACGTGCGCCTGGCCGGCCACGCCGCGCCGCAGTGGTTGCTCAACGGCGACTTCGCGCTGCGCCCGAGCCGCCTGCTGAACCAGGCGCTGAGCGGCGCCGGCAAGCTCAGCGCCGACGCCAAGCACGTCAGCGGCGTCGACGCCACGCTGGCGCTGGGCCGGAACACGCTCGCGCTGCGCGGCAATTTCGGCGCGCCCGGCGAAACCCTGGCCTGGCACGTCGACGCCAAACAACTCTCGGCCGCCAGCGGCGAACTGCTCGGCGCTCTGACGGCCAACGGCGTCATCCAGGGTACGATGGCGGCGCCGCGCAGCAGCTTCGTCGCCGACGCCAGGGGCCTCGGCCTGGCCCGCGCCAAACGCCCGCTGGCCGACAGCGTGCTGCACGCCAGCGGCGAGCTGGCGCTGGCCGGGCCGCGGCGCACGCCGGAACTGAACCTGCGCGGCAGCGCGCTGCGCTTCAACCCGGCCGCGTTCGGCGCCTACCCGGTCGGCAGCGTCAACGCCGACTTCAACGGCGGCGGCCGGCTCGGCGCCGACTGGCGCCTGGCGCTGGACCTGGCGCTGCAAGCGTCGACCTTGGCGAACGCGCCGCTGGCGGGCCACGCCAAGCTCAGCGCCAACGCCAAGCGGCTCGAGCGCGCCGACCTCGACCTGCGCCTGGGCGCCAACCGCGTGCAGGCCAACGGCAGCTTCGGCGCCGCCAGCGACCGGCTCGAATGGAAACTCGACGCGCCCAAGCTGGCCGAACTGGGCGTGCAACTGAGCGGCGAGCTGCGCGGCGACGGCGCGCTGTCGGGCACCCTGGCGGCGCCGGCGCTCAACGCCACGCTGGCCGGCGCCAACCTGCGCCTGCTCGGCGAACACCACATTAAAAGCCTGCGCGCCAGCGCCAACGTCGGCGCCGGCCAGGGCGCCGCCGACCCGCTGGTCAGCGACGTCGTGCTGACCGAGTACAGCGGCCCGGGCCTGAACGTGGCCAGCGCGCGCCTGCAAACGAACGGCACCCGCGCCGCGCACACCTTGCAATTGGCGGCCCGCGGCGACGACTTCGACGCCGCCGCCCGCGTCAAGGGCGGCTACGCCGCCGGCGCCTGGAACGGCGTCGTCGAGGCGCTGCAAAACCGCGGCCGCTTCGCCCTCACGCTGCAGGCGCCGGCGCCGCTGCGCCTGGCCGGCCCGGCCGACGCCGGCGTCGCCGGCCTGCTGCGCCCGGAACAGCTCGCGCTGTCGAACGCCGTGCTGCAACTGCCGGGCGGCAGCGTCAGCCTGCAAAGCCTGGACAAGGCCGGCGCCCGCTGGCGCAGCGCCGGCGTGGCCGCCGGCGTGCCGCTGACCTACCTGGCGCAACTGTCGCCGACCCTGCGCGACAACGCCAAGGGCGACCTGACGCTGGGCGCGCAATGGTCGCTGAACCTGCTGGCGGCGACGCCGGCGGCGCCGGAACCGGTCATCGCCGGCATGTTGCACGTGTTCCGCGAAAAAGGCGACGTCAGCGTCGGCGCCGACGTGCCGCTGGCGCTCGGCCTGCGCACCCTCGACGCGCGCGTCGACGTGCAGGCGAACACGCTGCGCCTGCAACTGGCGCTCGACGGCAGCCGCGCCGGCCAGGCCCGCCTGGACGGCAGCGCGCGCATGCTGCAGGGGCGCATCGGCGCCGACAGCGCCTTGACCCTGAGCGGCAGCGCCAACATGGCGTCGCTGGCCTGGCTGGCGCCGCTGGCGGGGCAGCCGGGGCTGGAGTTGGACGGCGCCCTGAAACTGGCGGTGAGCGGCACCGGCAGCATCGGCGCGCCCTTGCTGAACGGCGACGTCAACGGCGACCAGCTGACGCTGAACTGGGCCGACCAGGGCTTGAAGCTGCGCAACGGCGTGTTGCAGGCCAAGCTGGCCGGCGACCAGTTGCAGTTGCAGCGCCTGAGCTTTGACGGCGGCGACGGCAAGGTCCGCGCCGACGGCTGGGTGCGTTTCGCCAACGCCGAGGCCAGCATGGAATTAAAACTCGTAGCCGACAAGTTGCAGGCGCTGGCGCGGCCCGACCGCACCCTGGTGCTGAGCGGCCAGAGCACGCTGCTGCGCGACCAGAAACGCTTCCGCCTGGAAGGCAAATTCAAAGCCGACCGCGCGCTGATCGAACTGGCCGGGCAGGACGCGCCGACCCAGAGCGAGGACGTGATCGTGCTGGGCAAGAACGCGGCGAAAGGCGGCGCCAAGGCGGCGCCGACGCTGCCGCTGAACATCGACCTGGAGGCCGACCTGGGCGACGCCTTCTACCTGCGCGGCAAGGGACTCGACGCACAACTGGCCGGCAGCGTGCACCTGCGCGTGCAGGACCGGCGCGCGCCGCGCGTGGTCGGCAGCATCCGCGTTGCCAGCGGCACCTACGCCGCCTACGGCCAGAAACTGCAAATCGAACGCGGCCTGCTGAACTTCACCGGCGCCTACGACAATCCCGGCCTGAACATCCTGGCGGTGCGCAAGCGCCCCGAGGGCGAGCAGCTGACCGAGAGCAATGTCGAGGCCGGCGTCGAGGTGCGCGGCACGGCGCTGGCGCCGACCGCCAAGCTGGTGTCGACGCCAACCGTGCCCGACAGCGAGAAGCTGGCCTGGCTGGTACTCGGACACGGCACCGAGGGCACCGCCGGCAACGAACTGGGCCTGCTGACGACGGCGGCCGGCGCCTTGTTCGGCGGCAGCGGCGGCGGCGGCGGCCTGCAATCGCGCCTGGCCAACACCTTCGGCCTCGACGAGGTCGGGCTGGCGCAGGCGCAGGGCAGCGGGACGGGCTCGGCGAAAGGGCTGGAAAACACCGTCGTCACGCTCGGCAAGCGCCTCTCGCGGCGCGCCTACCTGAGCTTCGAACAGGGCGCCAGCTCGGCGTCGAGCCTGGTGAAACTACGCTACAAGCTCAACGAGCGCATCACCTTGCAATTCCAAACCGGCACCAACAACGCGCTCGACGTACTGTACACCTGGGCGTTCGACTAGGGTCGCCAGCGCGGAGTTTGCGGGCTGGCGCCGTTAACAACCAACCCAAGGCAAAGAGCCTTCAACTGGGGTTCGGGTCCGGCACCGGGTCGTCCTGCGGCACCGGGTGCGCCGGATACGGGTGCGGATGCGGCTCCGGCACCGGATCGTCGACCGGCGCCGGGTCCGGCGCGCGGTGGGCGTGGATGGCAACTGGGTCCATGGCGTATCCTCCTGTCGCTGAAAAGATGACATTAACATGAGTCGGCCCGGCGCGCCCGCGTTCGGGGCAAGCGGCGAACCTCAAACCGGGGACAGACCACGATTTCCGAGAAACTTCCTCGAAAATCGTGGTCTGTCCCCTTGCCCGCGCTTGCCCGCCCTTGCCTTTTAGGGCTGGGCGTTCTTCACATATTTGTCGAGCCAGTTGTTGGTCTCGTAGAGCATGTGCATGATCGATTCGCGCGCCCGGTAGGCGTGGCTTTCGTTGGGCAGCATGACCAGGCGCGCGGTGCCGCCCAGCCCCTTGATGGCCTGGAACATGCGCTCGCTCTGGATCGGGAAGGTGCCGGAGTTGTTGTCCTGCTCGCCGTGGATCAGCAGCAGCGCGTCCTTGATCTTGTCGGCGTTGTTGAACGGCGACATGGCCTGGTACACCGGCTGCGCCTGCCAGAACGGCCGCTCCTCCGACTGGAAGCCGAACGGCGTCAGGGTGCGGTTGTAGGCGCCGCTGCGGGCGATGCCGGCGCGGAACAGGCGCGTGTGCGCCAGCAGGTTGCCGGTCATGAAGGCGCCGTAGGAATGGCCGCCGATGGCGATGCGGTGGCGCTCGGCCACGCCGCGCCGCACCACCTCGTCGACCGCCGCCTGGGCGTCCGCCACCAGTTGCGGCAGGTAGCTGTCGTTGGGCTCCTCCTCGCCCTTGCCGACGATCGGGAACGAGGGGTTGTCGAGCACCGCGTAACCCATCGCCAGGAAGGCCGCCGGCCCCCAGTAGCTGACGCCGTTGAAGCGGTGCGGCGAGCCGGTGGTCTGGCTGGCCGCGCTGGCCGACTTGAACTCCTGCGGGTAGGCCCACATCAGCAGCGGCAGCGGGCCGTCGCGCTTGGCGTCGTAGCCCGGCGGCAGCATCAGCGTCGCGGTCAGGTCGACGCCGTCGGCGCGCTGGTAGCGGATCTGCTCCTTCTGCACGTCCTTCAACTGCGGCGTCGGGTGGGCGAAGCGGGTCAGCGCGGTCAGCTGGGCGGCGCCGCTCCGCCTGAGGTCGCGCACATAGTAGTTCGGCCGCTCGGTCGGCGATTCGCGCGTCGACAGTAGCCGGGTGCCGTCCTCGTTCAGCACGGCCACCACGTTTTCATAATACGGCGGCGCGCTCTGGAACAGCCGCTCGGTCTTTTTCGTGGCCAGGCTGAAGCGGTCGATGAAGGGCCGGTCGCCGTCGGCCGAGGCGCCGGCGCCGTCGAGCAGGATGGTGGCGTCGGGGCCGATCATCAACAGCGCCTGGCCGGCGCCGTTGGCGCGCATCACCGGCGCGCCGGGGTCGTTGTAGCGGTCCTCGGACGAGCCGGCGTAGAGCAGCTCGGCCGGCGCCTGCGGCTGGTCCGGGGCGATGCGCCAGCGCTTCAGCGCGCGCGTCTTGTACCAGTGTTCAGTGAGCAGCGCGACGTCGCCGCGGCCCCAGGCGATGTCGGCGAAGCGCGAGCCGAGTTTGGCCAGCACCGCCGGCGCCGCCTTGAACGGCGCCGCCTGGCTGTAGACGATGTCGCGCACCTCGACCGCCCGGGCCGGGTCGCCGCCGTCCTGCGCCTCGGCCCAGACCAGCGTCGCCGGCGCGTCGGCGCGCCACGACACCTCGCGCACGCCGGCGCTGACGGCGTCGTTGCCCGGCGGCAGGCCCTCCTCCAGCGGCCGGTTGGCCACCGTGTGCAGCAGCGCCCCCTGCAGGTCGCGCACCTCGATGCGTTTGCCGAAGCTGGACGCCGGCACCAGGTAGGAATACGGCCGCACGATGCTCATCGTCAGCAGGTGGCGCCCGTCCGGCGCCACCGCGACGGCGGCGAACTGGCCCGGCTCGCCGATCAGGCGGGTTTGGCCGGACAGTTCGATCTGCGCCAGTTGCACCGTCACGTAATGCTCGAACAGCAGCGCGTCGTCGGCGCTTTTGAGCAGGTCCGGATAGGTGCGCACCTGCTTCTGGCCGCCGCCGGGCTGGCTGTCCTGCAGGCTCGGCCCGCCGGGCACGCCGCTCGCCTGCGGCGCCTTGCCCAGCTTGGCCGGCTTCAGCTTGATCAGCAGGCTTTTACCGTCGGGCATCCAGGTGAAGCCGCGCCCGTAGACCGCCGACAACGCTTGCGCCGACAGCTTGCGCGCGCTGCGCGCGGCGATGTCGACCAGCCACAGCTCGACGCCGCCGCCCTTGGCCGTATCGGCCAGGTTGATGTGGCTGAAGGCCAGGTGGCGCTGGTCGGGCGACCAGCTCAGGTCGGCGACGCGCAGATCGCGCGGCAGGCCCTTCAGCGCGATCTCCTTCTGGGTGTCGATGTCGAGCAGGCCCAGGCCGCTGCCGAAGGAAAACCGGCTCTGCGAATAGGTGCGCGGATTGATGCGTACGCCGGCCAGTTTCAGCTCCGGCTGGGCCACCTCGCTGATGCCCGGCAGCGCCGGCGTTTGCAGCATCGCGGCCAGGTTGCGCAGCGGGCTCAGGCTCAGAGCCGGCGCGCGCGGCGCATCGACGATGGCTTGCAGCGCGGCCGGCGGGGCCTGGTAGCCGGAACTTTGGGCGCCGGCCTGCGGCGAGGCCGCCATCAGGCCGAGCGTCAGCGGCAGCACGGGGATACGTGTGGTCATGGGGGTCCAGTCTATGGTTGCGCTAAAAACGCCGGCGCGGCGGGCCCGCGCGCCGCCGGGTGGAATGGGAATAGTGCTTTCAGGACTCGCAAATGTCAATCGGCAAGACAAGCAGGGCGATTGCATGAAGGCGGAGCCGAGGCGATGAGCACAGCTTGTAGGTATCGCTTGTAAACTCTTTGAAAAAGGCGTTTACTCTCGATATT
>NZ_JBJXIB010000103.1:0-21151 GCF_046115965.1 Janthinobacterium sp. CG_23.3
CAAACTATTGGGGCTCTCTTCCTTTTGTTGTTGGTGTGGGGGGGTTGTAACTCCTTCCTCTTTGCCCGGTTGTCCTCCCCCCGGGACTCCCCCCCGCAGCACCAGCGCGTTGGTGCGCGGGTCGGCCAGCACCGAGACGCGGCCCGATTCGCCGGCGCCGGCGCCCGGCTCGAGCAGCTTGTTGACCATCGTGGCCAGGTCCGAGGCGATGGCGTAGCGCACCGGGATGACGTCCATGTCGGCGGCCACCGGCGCGTCGAGCGCGGCGATGATCTTGCCCAGGCGCTTGAGGTTGTCGGCGTAGTCGGTGATCACCAGCGTGTTGTTGCCCGGGTTGGCGTTGATGGTGTTGTTGGGCGAGATCAGCGGGCGCAGCACCGTCACCAGGTTGGCCGACGATTCGTAGTTCAGGTAAAACACCTGGGTGGCGATCTGGTCGCCCTTGACGCTGGCGCCGCCGCTGCCGACCTGGGTCGGCACCGACTGCAACTTGGCCTCGGCCTCCGGTACCACCTTGGCGTAGCCGTCGCCGCTGACGACGGCGAAGCCCTGCAGCCGCAGCGCCGAGGCCAGCAGCGCGAACGCCTGCGCCTTGCTGATCGATTTCTCCGACACCAGCGTAATGCTGCCCTTGACCCGCGGGTCGATGACGAAATTGATGTTGGTGTAGTGGCCGACCGCCTTGATGACGGCCTCGATGTCGGCGCCGACGAAGTTCAGCGCGGCCTCGTCGCCGGCGCGCGCCGGCTGCGCCGGGACGGCCGCGGCGACGCAGCACAACAGCGCGCCGGCGCCCAGGCGGCGCAGCGACAGCGCGGAAATAGATGGATTGCTCATGGTGGTTTTTTTCATTATCTGAACTCTAAGGCGATGATGTTTTTGTCGCTGTTGGTACGGCGCTGGCCCAGCAAGTTCAACAAACTTGCCAAGGTCTCTTCATATCCTGTTGCTGCCTGCGCCTGCCCGGAAAACTGCAGGCGGCCGTTGACCAGCGCGCCGCCGCCCTCCAGCAGCAGCGGCCCCTTCAGCGAGCGCAGGCCCAGTTGCGCCTGCTGGCCGCGCCAGTCGAAGGCCAATTCATAACTCCCCAGCGGGCGCACGGCCGACAAGGCCGAGGCCATGTCGGTCAACTCCAGCGTGGTGCGGCCGTCGACGTCGACGGCGTTGCCGGCCAGGGCCAGTTGCAGCGTGCTCCACGACAGGCGCAGCGTACCGCTGGGCGCGATCGTGTTCAACGGCGCGCCCAAGCCGGCCAGGCGCTCGGCCGGCAGCAGCAGCGCGGCCGGGCTGACCTGCCACGCGCGCCACGAGCCGCGCAGGTTGACCGGCTGCGACAGCGCCGCCGGGTTCTCCAGTTGCAACTCGACCTTGCCGAGCAGCGCCAGCGGCGACAGGCGCCACGCGAAGCGGCCCGGCAGCAGCGGCGTCACCGCGCCGCTGCGGCTGGCGGCGCCGCCGACGAAGGCCGAACCGCGCCACAGCGTACCCTGGGCGTCGCCCAAGGTCAAACGCCCGCCGCTCTGGCGTTCGACCGCCGCGGCCAGCCAGCCGGCCGGGAAGAACAGCAGCACGGTGGCGCCGACGCCGAGCGCGGCGGCCAGCAACCATAGCACGGCGCGCTTCACGGGCGCGGCCTTTTTTCGTCGCGCGGCGGCGTCATTTGACCGGGCCCGCGACTTGGCGCAAGGTCAGCGTGGCGTCGACCAGGCCGGCCGTCGGCAACGCCACCACATTGGCCTCCTGCACCGTGACGCGGCTGTCGCGGCGCAGCGCGTCGAGCCAGCCGGACAGCGCGGCGAACGAGGCGCCGTTCAACTGCAGTTTGGCGTAGTCGCCGGTCAGCGAGACCGACTGCGCCACCAGGCCGCGCGCCGCCAGCGCCGCCGTCAGGGCGGCCCGGCTCATCGGCTCCGGCGGCGCCGGCGCCTGCCGCGCCAGTTCGGCGGCCTGGCGCGCCAAGCCCTCGATTTCGGCGGCGTCGACGCGCAGCTGCGGCATCTCCTTCAACAGTTGCGCGCGGCCGCCGACGGCCGGGCCGATCAGCAGCGCGTAGGCCAGCGCCAGCGCGGCGGCGGCGCCGCCGACGGCGAGGAATTTGCGCTCCTGCTCGGTGCGCTCTTGCCAAAACGCGCCGGCGCCCTGGCGGTAGCGTTGGAATATCGTGCTCAGCGTGTTCATCATTGCGCTCCTTGGGCAACGCGGATTTGCCAGGTGCCGGGGGCCGGCTCGGACAGTTGCAGGTTGCGCTTCTTGAGCGCCTCCCTGACCTGCGCCAGCGCGCCGGCCGGCACCACGTCGGGTTTCAGTTTGACGCTCAGGGTGCGCTCGCGGTAGTCGAGCGAGGCGACGGCGCCGGCGCCGGCCAGCGGCCCGAGCGCCTCGCCCAGCGCGGCGCCGAGGGCGCCGAACTCGTCGGCGCCGAGCTGGCCGCCGGCCATCTTGGCGTTGGCGACGTTGCGGCGCATCTGCTCGGCCGGATACAGCGCCGCCTCGTTCGGATAGGCCGCCTTGAAGGTTTGCAGCATGCCGGCGCGCAGCGCGCCGGCGTCGCGCTTGAGGCGCAGCCAGTCGAGGTTGACGCCGACGATGTTGACCAGCGCCACCAGCACGGCCAGCCGCAGCGGCCAGCGCCACAGCTGCCAGTCGCGCGCGCGCGCGCCGGCCACGCCCAGCGCCGGCGCCAGGTCCAGCCCGGCCGTCCTGGCGCCGGCGATCCAGTGCGACCACTGGTCCGGCTCGACGCCGACGCCGACGCCGTCGCCGGCAATGGCGGCGGCCGCCTCTTGGTAGGCGGCGGCCCGCTCGGCGGCCACGTACAGCGTCAGCGGCGCCTCGGCGGTGAAGCCGCGCAGCATGTGCAACAGCGCCGCCGGGGCTGTTGGCGGCAGGGTCAAGCCCATGCCCTCGTGCGGCGCCAGGCGCAGCGTCAGCTCGGCGGCGTCGGCGCCGGCGTCCAGGTGCAGCGCGGCGGCCGCGCCGCCCGGCGGCAAGGGCAGGCACAGTTGCGCCGGCAGCGCCGCGACGGCGCGCGCGCCCTGCGCCAGCAGCGCCTTGACCAGCACCTCCAGCCAGGCGCGCTGCACCACCGCGACCGTGCGCATGCCGTCGGCGCCCTCGGCCGAGGCGGCCAGCACGCAATCGGCCGGGTCGCCCAGGATGTGTTCCTCGACCAGGTTCGGCAGCGCCGCGCGCAGGCGCGGCGCCGACAGCGGCGGCACCTTCAGGCGCAGCAGGGTGACGTCGGCGGCCGCCAGCAGCAGCACCACGCGGCGCGCCGAGGCGATCAACGGGGCCATGCCGCCGAGGGCGCCGGCGCCCTGCCGCTGCACGTCGCCGTTGGGGGCGACCAGCGCGAACTGGCACTGCGCCACGCTGTCAACGCTGGCCTTGGCCGGATGCCGGATATACAGTGTAGTCAAAAGGTCTCGCTTTCAGGTTCTAGTTTTCCCGGATCCACACCAGGGTGGTAGTGCGCTTGGTGCCGTCGCGCTCGATCAACGCCTGCGTCGCCAGCGCCGCGCGGTCCAGCCGCACCTGGCTGTCGACCAGGAAGTAGCTGCTTTTAACGTCGACGCCGCCCTGGTTCGGCAGCAGCAGGGTCTTGCCTTGTATCAGTGCCGTGAAATCGCCGATGCCGTTGAAGGGCTTGCGTTCGCGGTTGCTGGCCAGCGCGCGCGCCTCGCCCAGCGAGAAATCGACCACCGCGGCGAGCACCTCGGGCGCCGCGGTGTTGATGTTGATCGGGCTCGGTTTGGGCAGCACGATGATGAACTCGCGCAGGCGCTCGAGCGCCTGCGGCGTGACGCCGGGCACGCTGAGCAGGTCCTCGACCTGGGCGAAGTCGATCGGCTCGCTGCCGCTCTGCGCCGGCACCTCGTCGGGCAGCGCCGGCGCGCCGCCCTTTTGGGTCTGCGCCAGCGCCGTCGCGGCGGCCTGGGCCAGGGCGGGGTCGAGCCGCTGGTTGGCCAGCAGGCGGCCGAACACCAGCACCTGCGCCTTGTCGACGACGCGGCCCCTGGCCAGGTTGCTCAGGTTGAAGCGGCCCTGCGCGTCGCTGGCGCGGCCCGACAGCGTCGCCGCGTAGTCCTCGCCGTCGACGCGCTCGCGCTCGACGAACTGGTCGAGGTTGGTCTCGGCCACCGGTTTGCTCCAGATGCCGTCGAGCCGGGTCAGGTTGGGATTGTCCTGGCGCAGCCAGAAGCGCGCCAGGTCGACCGCGCCCAGCGTGATCCACTTGGTCTGCTGGTGCAGGCGCTGGTTTTCCATCGAGCGCACCTGCACCTGCTGCTGCCAGAACACGCTGGCGACGATGGTCACGGCCAGCGTCGTCAGCAGCAGCGCCGTGATGACGGCGACGCCGCGCTGGCGCCTCGACGGCGGCGCCCGGCGCGTCACACCGCCCCCAGCAGGAAAGTCTTGACCAGGCCGATTTCCTGGTCCTTCTGGCGCAGCGTCACCTCCAGCCCGGTGCTGCTGGCGGCGGCGGCGCCGCCCGGCGCGCTCCAGGCGTTGTTGTCCCACAGCCGCAGCGCCATGCCGCCCAGGCCGGCCAGCAACTGCACCGCGGCGCCGGTGTCGGTGTCGCCGAGCGCCGCCTGCCACATGCCGTCGAGCTGGGCCAGGTTGCGCGTGCCGGCCGACTCGCGCCGCGTCAGCACGCCGTCGCGCACGCGGTAGGACACCACCTGCAACTGGGTCGCCTGGTTTTCGTTGAAGACCGCGCGCACCAGCGTCAGGCGCTCGCCCTCGACGCTCAGGCTGGCGCGCCCGTGCAGCAGGCTCGCCTGCGCGCCGGCGCCGGCCAGGTGCTCGCAATCGCTTTGCATCTGGGCGAACGCCAGTTGCATGCCGCGGGTCTGCTCCATCTGCCCGGTCAGCGCGACGCGGGCGCGGACGATGCCGTCCAGGCCGCGCCAACCCATCACGGCGACGATGGCCAGGATGGCGATCGCCACCAGCAGTTCGACCAGCGTGAAGCCGCGCCGGCGCGCGCGCCGGGCCGTCATGGACTCAGCACCAGTTGCACCAGCTTGATGATGCGCCGCTCGGGGTTCTCGGCGTTGTAGACGCTGACCTCGACGCGGCGAAAACGCGGGTTCGGCGTGGCCACGACCTCCTCCTGGCAAATCAGGTTCAAGTCGCCCTGCGGGCAGGCGCTGGCGGTTTTGCCGATCGGCGGGAAGGCTTTGCTGAGGCGGAACTCGACGAGGCGGTTCTCGGCCGACCAGGTCGCCATCATGGCGCTGCGCAAGCCGTTGCTGTTTTGCGTCAGGCTGCCGGCCGCGCGCAGCGAGGCGCCCAGCGAGGTGACCACGATCAGCAGCGCCACCAGCACTTCGAGCAGGGTGAAGCCGCGGTGGCGACGGGGCGCGGGCCGCTGCTTCATTCGACGGTGAAATGGCCGATGCCATCGGCGCGGATGGCGGCGCTGCCCTCGCCGCTGGCCATGGTCAGCAGGAAGGGCTTGTCGACCGGCTCGCGGCCGAAGACGATGCGCAGCGGCGCGCCGGCGCCGCCGGCGCCCAGCGCCGGCTCGACGCTGAACACCACCGGGCTGTTCTGGAAGGCGCGCTCGCGCAGCAAGTCGTCCTGGGTGACCGGTTCCCATTGCCGCTCGTTGCGCACCAGGAAGCGGTAACGCTCGGCGTCGGCCTCGAACGCCACCTGGCGGTTGCGCACGATGGCCTCGTCGCGCGCCAGTTGCAGCAACAGCGCGATACGCTCGGCTTCCTTGTGCAGCGCCTGCTGGCGGCTGGGCATGGCGTTGAACGACACCATGCCCAGCGTCAGTCCGACGATGACCAGCACCACCAGCAATTCGATCAGCGTGAAGCCGCGCGCCCGCGCGCCGGCACGGTCAAGGTTGAACATGGCCGGGTTTAAATGTCCCACGAACCAATGTCGGCGTCGTCGCCGCTGCCGCCGGGCTGGCCGTCGGCCCCCAGCGAAAGCACGTCGATTTCGCCCTTGATGCCGGGCGACAGGTATTGGTAGGGATTGCCCCACGGGTCCTTCGGCATCTTGTCGAGGTAGCCGCCGCTCTTCCAGCCGTTGGCGGCCGGGCCGCTGGTCGGCTTGCTGACCAGGGCGCCCAGGCTCTGCTCGGTGGTCGGGTAGCGCTGGTTGTCGAGCTTGTACAACTTCAGCGCCTGGATCAGCGAGATGATGTCGACGCGGGCGGCGGCCACGCGCGACTCGCCGGTGCGGCTAATCAGCTTGGGGACCACCAGCGCGGCCAGGATGCCCATGATCACCACCACGACCATGATCTCGATGAGCGTGAAGCCGCGGGCCAGGCGGCGCCGGATCGAACGATTTGCAACGTTTTGCATAAGAAAATAGAAGGATGAGGATGAACGAGTGCAGAGTATAAGGCGGAATCGGCGCAACACCATAGAAGGTTATCAAAAACGTATAGCCGAGGGCGCCGCGGGCCATGTTTCAGGCGGCCGCGGCGGGGCCGCAGACCGGGCAGCCGGGGTTGCGGGCGACGCCGATGCTGTTCCATTCCATGTTGAGGCCGTCGAGCATCAACAAGCGCCCGGCCAGCGAGCCGCCCACGCCCATCAGCAGCTTGAGCGCCTCGGCCGCCTGCATCGCGCCGACCACGCCCACCAGGGGCGCGAACACGCCCATGCTGGCGCAGGCCGCGTCCTGGAAATGCTGGTCCTGCGGAAACAGGCAGGAATAGCAGGGCGAGGCGGGCGCGCGCGGGTCGAACACGCTGACCTGGCCGTCGAAGCGGATCACCGCGCCCGACACCAGCGCCACCTTGGCGGCCACGCAGGCGCGGTTGACGGCGTGGCGGGTGGCGAAGTTGTCGCTGCAGTCGAGCACCACGTCGGCGTCGGCCGCCAGCGCCAGCAGGCGCGCCGCGCCGGCGCGCTCGGCCAGCGCGACGATCTCGATGTCGGGGTTGATCGCGGCCAGCGTCAGCGCCGCCGAGGCGGCCTTGGGCTGGCCGACGCGCGCCGTGGTGTGGGCGATCTGCCGCTGCAGGTTGGTCAGGTCGACGGTGTCGTCGTCGACCAGGGTCAGGCGGCCGACGCCGGCCGAGGCCAGGTACATCGCCGCCGGCGAGCCGAGGCCGCCGGCGCCGATCACCAGCGCGCGCGCGGCCAGCAGCTTTTCCTGCCCCTCGATACCGATTTCGTCGAGCAGGATGTGGCGCGAGTAGCGCAGCAGTTGTGAGTCGTTCATAGTGTGCAGTCAAGAAAACGCGGAGGGGCCGGCGCCGGGGCACGGCGCGCGCGGTCGGTTGCGGCGCGCCGGCCCGTTACTTTTTGGCCGGCGCCTTTTTGTCGGCCGGCTTGTCGGCGCCCTGCTCCGGCGTCGCCTCGACTTTCGACAGCTTCACCGCCAGGCCCTTGAAGTGGTTCAACGCCTGCGCCAGCTGGAAGTCGTCCTTGCCGCCGTATTCGAGCGGCTTGCGCTTCTTCGCCAGTTCCAGCAGGCGCAGCTCCTCCTCCTGCTCGTCGCGCCTGGCGGCGGGCGCGGCGGCGCCCCTGTCCTCGTCGTTGCCAAGGTGCTTTTGCAGGTCGGCCTCGCGCACGCGCAGGCTGTTCCAGCCGTCGCCGTCGGCGGTTTCGTCGACCATCAGGTCGGGCACGATGCCGCGCGCCTGGATCGAGCGCCCGTGCGGGGTGTAGTAGCGCGCCGTGGTCAACTTGACGGCGGTGTCGGGCGTGAGCTGGCGCAGCGTCTGCACCGAGCCCTTGCCGAAGGTCTGGGTGCCGAGGATGGTGGCGCGCTTGTAGTCCTGCAGCGCGCCGGCGACGATTTCCGAGGCCGAGGCCGAGCCGGTGTTGACCAGCACCACCATCGGCACGCTTTTCAGCGCCTCCGGCAGCTTGGCCAGCGGGTCGCCGCCGCTGCGCCCGGCGTAGAACTCGCGCCGGCCGTAGAAGGTCTGTTTCGAGTCGGCCAGCTGGCCGTTGGTCGAGACGATCACCGCGTCCTTCGGCAGGAAGGCGGCCGAGACCCCGACCGCGCCCGGCACCACGCCGCCCGGATCGTTGCGCAGGTCCAGCACCAGGCCCTTCAGGTGCGGGTCCTGGGCGTACAGCAGCTGGATTTTCTTGACCATGTCGTCGACGGTCGGTTCCTGGAACTGGGCGATGCGCAGCCAGGCGTAGCCCGGCTCGACCATCTTCGCCTTGACGCTCTGCACGCGGATTTCCTCGCGCACGATGTTGAACGCCAGCGGCTTGAGCTCGCCCTTGCGCGACACCGTCAGGGCGATCCTGGTGTGCGGCTCGCCGCGCATCTTCTTGATCGCCTCGTCCAGCGACAGGCCCTTCATCGGCGCGTTGTCGATGCGGGTGATCAGGTCGCCGGCCAGCACGCCGGCCTTGGCGGCGGGCGAATCCTCGATCGGCGCGACCACCTTGACGTAGCCGTCCTCCATGCTCACTTCGATGCCCAGGCCGACGAACTTGCCCTGCATGCTGTCGCGCATTTCCTTGAAGGCCTTCTTGTCGAGGTAGGTCGAATGCGGGTCGAGCGAGGCGACCATGCCGGAAATGGCCTCGGTCAGCAGCTTCTTGCCCTCGACCGCCTCGACGTAGTCGGACTGGATCAGGCCGAACACGTCGGCCAACTGGCGCAGCTCTTCGAGCGGCAGCGGCGCCGCCGTGCTCTTTTGCGCGACCGCCGAAAACTGCATCGAGGCGCCGATACCGGCCAGCATGCCCAGACCGATCAGGCCGATACTCTTTACTTTGATGCCCATTTGTCGCCGCGCTCCACCGATCCCGCCAAAAAAAACCGGCAGGCCGGCTTGCCGGGCGGCGGCCCGCCGCGCCGCGGCGGAGCCGGCAGGTCGGGTTGCGCCGCGCCGGCGAAGCCGACCTGCGGAGAATGTCCGTCGATCCGCCGGCGGGCCTAGAACTTCACCCAGCCGACCGGATCGAACGCGCGGCCTTGATGCCGCAATTCAAAGTATAAACCCGATTCCTCGTTGCCGCCGCTGTTTCCGGCGCTGGCAATCGCGTCGCCGCCCTTGACGGCGTCGCCGGCGCGTTTGAGCAGCGCCTGGTTGTTGCCGTAGATGCTCATGTACTGGCCGCCGTGGTCGACGATGATCAGGTTGCCGAAGCCGCGCAGCCATTCGGCGAACACGACCCGGCCGGCGGCGACCGACTTGATGTCGGCGCCCTCGCCGGCGCGGATAAACACGCCCTTCCAGCTGGGGCCGTCGCCGCGCTTGCTGCCGAACTTGGCCGCCAGCCGGCCCGCCACCGGCGCCTGCAACTGCCCGCGCAGGCCGGCGAAGGCGCCCTCCGGCGCCGCCGCGGCCAGGCTGGCGCGCGCCGGCACCGGCTCGGCCGCCACCGCGGCCACCACCGGCTTCGCTTCCGGCGTCGGCTCCGGCTTGGCTTCCTCCGGCCGGCGCTGCGCCACCTTCGGCTCGTCGGGCGCGACCGGCTCCGGCCTGGCCGGCGTCGGCGGCTTGGCCTTGCCGCCCTTGGCCTGCTCCCGCGCCAGGCGTTCGGCCTGGGCTTGCGCCGTGGCGCGCGCCGCGGTCGCCGCCAGCGCCCGCGCCTTGGCGTCGGCGGCCGCCACGGCGTCGGCCTTGGCCTTGGCCTCGGCGCGCGCCTGCGCCAGTTGTTGCTGGCGTTGCTTCTCGGCGGCGGCGGCCTCGGCCTGTTCCTTGATCAATTTCGCCAACTTGTCGACCAGGCCGGCCATGCGCTGCTCGTCGCGCTCGACGTTGCCGGCCTCCTTGCGCTGCTCGACCAGGCGCTTCGACAGGCTCGCCAGCAGCGCCGCGCGGCGCCCCTTCTCCTGTTCCAGCAGGGTTTTTTGCTCGCGCTCCTCCTGGGCGATCTCCTCCAGCTCGTCCTTGGCGTTCTGCGCCTCGGCCTGGTTGGCCTCGACCGCCAGCAAATTGGCGCGCAGCGCGCCCAGCAGGCGCGCCTGCGCCTGCGACACGTAGGACATCATTTGCAGGTCGCGGTTGATGCGGTTCGGGTTGTCGCCCGACAGCAGCAACTTGATGCGGTCCTCGTTGCCCGCGACATATTGCTCGCGAAGCAATTTTGATAACTGTTTCTTTTGCAATTCGACGGTGGCCACCAGTTGCCCGCGCGCCGCGCCGAGCTGGCGCAGCTTGACGCCGGTCTGGTTCTGCTCGACGGCCAGTTCGCGCAGCGCCCGGTTGGCGTTGGAAATGGCGCCCTCCGACTCGGCCAGCGTGTCGGCGGCGTCGTCCTTGGCGGTTTCGGTGCGGCCGATGTCGCGCTTGAGGGCCGTCAGCTTTTGCTGCAGGCCGGCGCGCTCCTGCTCGGCGACCGCCTTCTGGCGGCTGCGTTCGGTCGGTTTGGCGCCGTGGGCGGCGCCGCCGGCGAGCAGCAGGGCCAGGCACAGCCCGGCCCCGGCCCGCCAGGCCGGCATGAAAACGGGTGCGACCCGGAGCGGATACGGCAAAGTTACTTGGCCTTCCCTTGGTTCGCCACGGCGCGCATGGCCGCGGCGATCGCCTCCTGGTCGCCCAGGTAGTAGCTGCGGATCGGTTTCAGGTCGGCGTCGAGCTCGTACACCAGCGGCTGGCCGTTGGGAATGTTCAGGCCGACGATGTCGGCGTCGCTGATGCCGTCGAGCATCTTGATCAGCGCGCGCAGGCTGTTGCCGTGGGCTGAAATGAGGATGCGCTTGCCGGCGCGGATGGCCGGGGCGATTTCCTCGTCCCAGGCCGGCATGACGCGCGCCACGGTGTCTTTCAGGCATTCGGTCAGCGGAACGGCCGACTTCGGCAAGCCGGCGTAGCGCGGGTCGTTGAAGCAGGCGCGTTCGTCGTCCTCGGCCAGCGCCGGCGGCGGCGTGTCGTAGCTGCGGCGCCACACCAGCACTTGCTCGTCGCCGTACTTGGCGGCGGTCTCGGCCTTGTCGAGGCCCTGCAGCGCGCCGTAGTGGCGCTCGTTCAGGCGCCAGTCGTGCTTGATTGGCAACCACATCAGGTCCATCGCGTCCAGCGACAGCCACAGCGTGCGGATGGCGCGCTTCAACACCGAGGTGTAGGCCAAGTCGAAGGTGAAGCCGGCGTCCTTCAGGATACGGCCGGCGGCGCCCGCCTCGTTGACGCCCTTTTCCGTCAGATCGACGTCGGTCCAGCCGGTGAAGCGGTTATCGAGGTTCCAGGTGGACTCGCCGTGACGCATGAAAACGATTTTATACATGTCAGTCTGCAATCTTTTAGTGGGGTTTGAGGCAAAAAGCAAGCTAGGGCTTAACAGTTCCAGCTTCTATTTTATAATGCGCGGATTGACTTAAACCATTGGACACCCGTGAATTTCATTATTGAACACATTTTTCTCGTCGGTATCGTCGTCATTTCCGGCGGCGCCCTGCTGTGGCCGGCCCTGAGCATGCGCGGCAAGCGCGCCTCGCCGCTGGAGGTGACGCAGATGATCAACCGCGGCAAAAGCCTGGTGCTGGACGTGCGCGACACGGCCGCCTTCGCCAACGGCCACCTGCGCGACGCCAAAAATATTCCGCTGACCGAGCTGGTGGGCCGGGTTGGCGAACTCGACAAGTCGAAGAGCAAGACCGTCGTGCTGGTGTGCCAGAAGGGCGTGCGCTCGCCGCTGGCCGCCAAGGTGCTGGCCAAGGCCGGCTTTGCGGACGTCGTCAGCCTCGACGGCGGCGTCACGGCATGGCAGGCGGCCGGTTTGCCGCTCGCCAAATAAGTACACACCACAAGGAAAACCAGCCATGACAGCCCATGTCCTCCTCTACAGCACCGCCGTGTGCCCGTACTGCGTGCGCGCCGAGCGCCTGCTCGAAGCCAAAGGCGTGACCGAGATTGAAAAGATCCGCGTCGACCTCGACCCCGAGCAGCGCGCGCTGATGATGCAGAAAACCGGCCGCCGCACCGTGCCGCAAATCTACATCGGCGACACCCACGTCGGCGGTTTCGACGATTTGTACGCGCTCGACCAGGCCGGCGGACTCGACGCGCTGCTCAAGGGCGCGTAAATTGTCCGGCGCGGGGTATTGGTTTTGATACAATTGCCCTCACTTCCGACTTGTGCCCGCGCGGTGCTGCCACTTTGCGCGGGGCTAGAGCCGATCGTGTGCCTGACTCAGTTACCCATCTGAACGGCAGCTGCCGTTCTTTTCCCCTATAACGAAAGCGTTCCATGTCCGACGAAAACCTGCAACCCGTATTCCAAATCCAACGCGTCTACCTGAAAGACATGTCGCTGGAACAGCCGAACTCGCCGTCGATCTTCCTGGAACAAGAAGCGCCGGCCATCGAAGTGGCGCTCGACGTCAGCGCCGAGCCGCTGGCCGACGGCATTTTCGAATCGACCGTGACGATCACCGTCACCGCCAAAATCAAGGACAAGGTCGCGTTCCTGGTTGAAGGCAAGCAAGCCGGTATCTTTGAAGCGCGCAACATCCCCGCGGACCAGCTCGACCCGCTGCTGGGAATCGGCTGCCCGAACATCATCTACCCTTACCTGCGCGCCAACATCGCCGACGTCATCACCCGCGCCGGCTTCCCGCCCGTGCACCTGGCTGAAATCAATTTCGAAGTGTTCTACCAGCAGCGCCTGCAAGCGGTGGCCGACGCCGCCGCCGCCGCGCCAGCGGCCGGCGCGGCAACCCACTAAGTCGTCCGCCCCGCGCCGGCGCCGCAGTGGCGCCGGCGCCGCGTTTTCCAGATTCACCGCTATTGAAAGTCCGGTTATGAGCATTCCCCGTTGGATCGCAGGCGCGACGCTGATGCTGGCGGCAGCCGCCGGCCACGCGTTCGATTTCAAAACGGTGGGCGCGGCCCCGGCGATCCTGTACGACGCCCCCTCCACCAAAAGCGGCAAATTGTTTATCGCGCCGCGCGGCATGCCGCTCGAAGTGGTGCTCAGCTACGGCGAATGGGTCAAGGTGCGCGACGTCAGCGGCGACATGGCCTGGACCGAAGCGAAAGTGCTGAGCAGCCGCCGCAACGTGGTGGTGCGCACGGCCGCGCTGAAGGTGCGCAGCGCCGCAGACGAGGCGTCGGCCCCGGTGTTCATCGCCGACAAGGGCATTTTGCTGGAAGTGACCGAGGCCGGCAGCTCCGGCTGGGTCAAGGTGCGCCACAAGGACGGCTTGAACGGTTACGTGAAGAGCGGCGACGTCTGGGGCATCTAGCCCGCCCAATCAAGGCCGCCGTCCAACCCTCAGCCCCTGGGGCCCGACCCCGGCTCTTTGCCTTGGGTTGATTGTCGGCGCTGCCGGCGCGCCCGTTTAACGCCATCACCGTCCGAGGCCCTATGCAAGACTCCGCTATTTCCCCCTCCCCGGCCGCGCCCGAACGGCGCAACGTCAGCGTGCTGGGCGCCGGCGCCTGGGGCACCGCCGTGGCGATCGCCTGCGCCGGGCGGCACGACGTGCTGCTGTGGGGCCGCAACGCCGCCACCATGCAGGCGATGGCGGCGCAGCGCGAAAACGCTTATTTGCCCGGCTTCACGCTGCCGCCCGGGCTGCGCGTCGGTGCCGACTTCGAGCAAGCGCTGGCCCACGCCAGCGGCCCCGGCGCGCTGCTGATCGCGGCCTGCCCGGTGGCCGGCCTGCGGCCGCTGCTGGAACAGTTGCGCGCGCGCACGGTTCACAAGCTGGTCTGGCTGTGCAAGGGTTTCGAGAACGGCAGCGGCTTGCTGCCGCACCAGATCGTCGCCCAGGTGCTGGGCGATCGGGTCGCCGGCGGCGCGCTGCTGGGGCCGTCGTTCGCGCAGGAAGTGGCGCGCGGCCTGCCGTGCGCGCTGACCATCGCCTCGGACTCGGCGCAGCTGCGCGACGACGTCGTCGCCGCTTTGCACGGCGGCAATATCCGGGTGTACGCCAGCGAAGACCTGGTGGGCGTCGAGGTTGGCGGCGCGGTCAAGAACATCCTGGCCATCGCCACCGGTATCGCCGACGGCCTGGGCCTGGGCTTGAACGCGCGCGCCGCGCTGATCACCCGCGGCCTGGCGGAAATCACCCGGCTCGGCGCCGCCCTGGGCGGCCAGGCCGAAACCTTCATGGGCTTGACCGGCATGGGCGACTTGATCCTGACCTGCACCGGCGACCTGTCGCGCAACCGCCGGGTCGGGCTCGGCCTGGCGCAGGGCAAGCCGCTGGCCGCCATCGTGGCCGAACTGGGCCACGTGGCCGAGGGCGTCCCCTGCGCCAGGGCGGTGCGCGAACTGGCCCGCACCCTGGGCGTGGAGATGCCGATCACCAACGCGGTGGCCGGCGTGCTGTTCGACGGCGACTTGCCGCATGAAATGGTAAAACGCCTGCTGGCGCGCGATCCGCGCGACGAGGCCGCTTGAGGCTGAAACAATCAACACCAAGGGCGTCCGACCCCGGCGGTTTGCCTTGGGTGTGAATCGGGCAAGCGGCGCGCCGGCGCCGACCTAGGCGTGGCCGGGGCCCTTGTCCAGCAGGATGGTCAGCAGCAGCAGGCTGTCCGCTTCGGCGCGCAGCGCGTGTGCCTGGCCGCCGTTCAGGTAGACCATCTGGCCGGCGCGCAGCGCCTGGCTGCGGCCGTGGGCGTCCAGCGCGACCTCGCCGCGCAGGCACAGCAGGCTGATTTCCCCCGGCACATGGTGTTCCGGCATGACCTTGCCTTTGGGCAGGGTCATGCGGATCAATTCCATCTCGGCGGTTTTGGCCAGCGCGATCGCGGAAAACTGGGACAGGTCGTCGTCGCCGTGCTGCACCGCGATCAATTCGCCGGACCCCGCATGTGGCAATGCCATGGTGTCGCTCCTTTTAAGTTGGTTGGTCCTGCCGCTACGCCCCTGCTACGCCTTTGCTACTCTTCCGGCTCTTGCTGTTCCTTGGCGCCGCGCAACCAGGTCACCAGCGGCAGCGCGTCCTTCAAGCCGGCGGCCAGCGTCGGCAGCAGCAGCTCCGGCGCGTTCAAGTCCAGCGCCACCTCGGTCCAGACGAAAAAGCTCTTCAGCTTGATCAGTTCGATGTGCTCGGCGTCGGCCGGGAAGCCCTTCGGCGGGCGCATCAGCTTGCCCTCGTCCTGGAAGGTGCCGAAGGTCTGGCGCAAGCGCCTATTCTTCAGTACTTTGCCCAAACCCGGCGCGTCGTTGAGCATATGCTCGCGGATGGCGCGCAGGCGCCCGGCCGGCGGCATATATTCGCCGGCGCCGAACAGCAGCTTGCCGCTACCCTCGATTTGCAGGTAAAAGGTCGGTCCGGCCGCCATGCTGGGGCGGCGCATGTCGTTGGGCGCGATGGCGGCCGAAAAACGCGTCTTGTACGGCCGCTTGTCGTGGGCGAAGCGGACGTCGCGGTTGATGCGGAACAGCGCCTTTTTCGGGTTGCAGAACTTGACCGCCGGGTCGAACTTGCCCAGCTCGGCGATCAGGCCGGTGACGACGGCCAGGAATTCCTCGCGCAGGATGTCGTAGCGCGGCTTGTTCATGATGAACCAGGGCCGGTTGTTGTTCTCGCTCAGTTCGTTCAAAAATTGGGTCAAATCGCGCAAATGCATGAATCGCGTTCCTGTCAGGGCGGGTTGGTGGGCGGGCGCTTGCCGACGACGACGTCGAGGGTCGCCTCGCGGCTCTTGCGCAGCAGCGTCATTTTAGCTTTTCCGCCGGGGGCCAGTTGGGCGATCAGGTTCAGCATGTCGGTGGTGTCGCCGACCGCCCTGCCCTCGACCGCCAGCAGGATGTCGCCCGGCTTGATGCCGGCGCGGTCGGCCGGCCCGTTCTTGACGACGCCGGCGATGATGGCGCCGCTTTGCCGGCTCAGGCCGAAGCTGTGCGCCAGCTCCGGCGTGATGTCCTGCGATTCGACGCCGATCCAGCCGCGCACCACGTGGCCGGATTTGATGATCTCGTCCATCACCGTCTTGACGGTCGAGACCGGGATGGCGAAGCCGATGCCGACCGAGCCGCCGCTTTGCGAGTAGATCGCCGCGTTGATGCCGAGCAGCTTGCCGCGCCCGTCGATCAGCGCGCCGCCGGAATTGCCGAAGTTGATCGCGGCGTCGGTCTGGATAAAGTTTTCGAAGTGGTTGATGTGCAGGTTGTTGCGTCCGAGCGCAGAGATGATGCCCATCGTCACGGTCTGGCCGACGCCGAAGGGGTTGCCGATGGCCAGCACGACGTCGCCGACCCTGGCCTGCTCGACGTGGCCGAGGACAATCACCGGCAGCTTGTCGAGCGCGACCTTGATCACCGCCAGGTCGGTTTCCGGGTCCAAGCCGACCACCCTGGCCGGCGCCTTGCGCCCGTCCGCCAGCACCACCTCGATCTGCTCGGCGGCCTCGACGACGTGGTTGTTGGTCAGGATGTAGCCGTCGGCGCTGACGATGACGCCCGAGCCGAGGCTGGACGCGTCGTCGTCGTCGTCGTCGTCGTCGTCGGGGCGGCGCTCGCCGAAGAACTTCTTGAAGAACGGGTCCTTCAACATCGGGTTGGCGGCGCGCTTGGGCGCCTGGGTGGTCAGGATGTTGACCACCGCCGGCATCGCCAGCGCGGCGGCGTCGCGGTAGGACGCCAGCGGCGGCGCGGCCGGGGCCGGCGCCGCGGTCGCCGTTGCCGGCGGCGCCGGCCGCAGCGCGGAATAGACGAAATACAGTGCCAGAACCACGGTCACCGTTTGCGCAAACAAAAGCCAGAGTCGTCGCATATGCGCTTTGAAAGGGGTGCGCGCCCTCGGGGCGCGGCAACAGGGTGGCGGCGCGGGCGCCGCGGTTTATTTCTTGAGGGCGTCGCGGATTTCGCGCAACAACACGATGTCTTCCGGCGTCACCACGGCAGCCGGCGCCGGCGCCTCGACCTTGCGCGCCTTGTTAACCAGCCGCACCATCTGGAAGATGATGAAGGCGAGGATCAGGAAGTTGATCAGGATCGTGATAAAGTTGCCGTAGGCGAAAACCGCGCCGGCCTTCTTGGCTTCGACCAAGGTGAGCTGGGTGCCCTGGTTGTTCAACGGCAAATAGTAGTTGGCAAAGTCGAGTCCGCCAAAGACCTTGCTGATGGGCGGCATGATCACGTCTTGCACCAAGGAATCGACGATCTTGCCGAAGGCGCCGCCGATGATGACCCCGACCGCCAGGTCGACGACGTTGCCCTTCATCGCGAATTCCTTGAATTCCTGCATCATTGCCATGTATTTTCTCCGTTGATTGTGCGTTCGGCATCACGATCATACTATCGATTCGGGCGCACGCCAAACCGGGCGGCGGGCGCGTTGCGGCCGGCCGGCGTTTGCGGCGGCGCCGTTTCGGCCGTCAAGTTGACCGAAACGCGCCACAAAACGCCCCAATTGCGGGCTGGGCAACGTTTTTGCTTTAATTCGCCCGGCGCTTCCCTTATAATTTAAGGTTGCTAGAAGCCATGTTGACGCTTCAGGGTACCTTTAAAAGCTCGGCACCGGTCAGGTTCAGACGAACCCGGGTTGGGATGCGGGCTGGTTTTCGGGGTGCTCCTCATAAAAAAGATTTCGCATTTTGACTGATTGGGGTTTGTATGAGTAACGAAAAGCAGGTCGATTCCGGCCGACGCGGCTTGCTCGTCGCTACGTGCGCGGCGGGTAGTGTGGTCGGTTTGGCCACCGCAGGGGCCTTGGTAAGTACTTTCCAGCCGTCGGAACGGGCGAAAGCCGCCGGCGCGCCGGTGGAAGTGGACATCGGCAGCCTGAAAGAGGGCGAGATGGTCACCGTCGAATGGCGCGGCAAGCCCGTGTGGATCCTCAAGCGCACGCCCGACATGGTCGCCTCGCTCAAGAAAACCGACGGCAAGGTCGCCGACGCCGACTCCAAGCGCAACCCGGAAGAGTTTACGCCCGAGTACGCCCGCAACGAATGGCGCTCGATCAAGCCGGAAATCCTCGTCGCCGTCGGCATCTGCACCCACCTGGGCTGCTCGCCGTCGACCAAATTCACGCCCGGCCCGCAGCCTTCGCTGCCGGACGACTGGGAGGGCGGCTTCCTGTGCCCGTGCCACGGTTCGACCTTCGACATGGCCGGCCGGGTTTTCAAGAACAAGCCCGCGCCGGACAATCTGCAAGTGCCGCGCCACATGTATTTGAGCGATACCAAATTGGTTATCGGCAAAGACCAGAAAGGTGAGGCGTAATCATGGCCGCTTTTAAAGAAACCACATTCCCGGCCGACGCGCCGGCCGCCGCCAAGGCTTTGGGCTGGGTCGACGACCGCTTCCCGCTGACCAAGCTGTGGAACGACCAGTGGGGCAAGTACTACGCGCCGAAGAACTTCAACTTCTGGTATATCTTCGGCTCGCTGGCGATGCTGGTGCTGGTGCTGCAGATCGTCACCGGCATCTTCCTGACGATGCACTACAAGCCCGACGCCAACCTGGCCTTCGGCTCGGTCGAGTACATCATGCGCGAAGTGCCGTGGGGCTGGCTGGTGCGCTATATGCACTCGACCGGCGCCTCGGCCTTCTTCATCATCGTCTACCTGCACATGACGCGCGGCCTGCTGTACGGTTCCTACCGCAAACCGCGCGAACTGATCTGGCTGTTCGGCTTCGCCATCTTCCTGTGCCTGATGGCGGAAGCCTTCTTCGGCTACCTGCTGCCCTGGGGCCAGATGTCGTACTGGGGCGCGCAAGTGATCGTCAACCTGTTCGGCGCCATTCCGCTGATCGGTCCCGACCTGTCGCTGTGGATCCGCGGCGACTACGTGGTCTCCGACGCCACCCTGAACCGCTTCTTCGCCTTCCACGTGATCGCCATTCCGCTGGTCCTGCTGGGCTTGGTCGCCGCGCATTTGATCGCGCTGCACGAAGTCGGTTCGAGCAACCCGGACGGCATCGAAGTGAAAGACAACCTGGGCGCCGACGGCCACCCGCTCGATTCGATCCCTTCGCACCCTTACTACACGGTGCACGACCTGTTCGGCGTGTCGATCTTCCTGACCATCTTCAGCGCCGTGGTGTTCTTCGCGCCGGAAATGGGCGGCTACTTCCTGGAGTACAACAACTTCCTGCCGGGCGATTCGCTGAAAACCCCGCTGCACATCGCCCCGACCTGGTACTTCACGCCGTTCTACTCGGTGCTGCGCGCCACCACGGCCGACTTCATGTACGTGCTGATGGCCGCCGTCGCCGCCTACGTCGTGTTCATCTGGCTCAAGTCGCGCCTGTCGCTGGCGCTCAAGGCGGTTATCGCCGTGGTCGCGCTGCTGGCCATCGTCGGCATGCTGCCGTCGGTGCTGGACGCGAAGTTCTGGGGCGTGGTGCTGTTCGGTTCGTCGGTGATGATCCTGGCGGCGCTGCCTTGGCTGGACCACTCGAAGGTCAAGTCGATCCGTTACCGTCCGGACTGGCACAAATACGTGTACATGGTCTTCGGCCTGTCGTTCCTGATCCTCGGCTACCTGGGCACCCAGGCGCCGACCGACACCAAGACCATCGTCTCGCAAGTGTGCACGCTGATCTACTTTAGCTTCTTCCTGCTGATGCCGTGGTGGAGTGCCATGGGCAGGTTCAAGACCGTGCCGTCGCGCGTGACCTTCCATCCGCACTAATCGACGACAGACGCCAAGATCAAAGGACATGACATGAATTTTCCGAAAAAACTGCTCGCCATCCTGGCACTGCTGCCGGCGCTGGCCATGGCCAACGAGGGCGGCCACCCGCTCGACAAGGCGCCGGACCGCTCGACCAACATGGCGGCCCTGCAGCACGGCGCCAAGTTGTTCGTCAATTACTGCCTGAACTGCCACAACGCCTCGTCGATGCGCTACAACCGCTTGAAGGACCTCGGCCTGACCGAAGACCAGATCAAGAGCAACCTGCTGTTCACCGGCGAAAAAGTCGGCGAAATGATGACCACCAGCATGAAGGCGAAGGACGCCAAGGAATGGTTCGGCGCCGTGCCGCCCGACCTGTCGGTGATCTCGCGCGCCAAGGCCTCGTCGGCCGGCACCGGCGGCGACTACCTGTACACCTACCTGCGCACCTTCTACAAGGACGACACCCGCCCGACCGGCTGGAACAACCTGGTGCTGCCGAACGTGGCGATGCCGCATGCGCTGTGGGAACTGCAGGGCGCGCGCAACGTCAAAATGGTCGAGGAAAAAGATCCGCACGACGCCGGCAAGACGGTGCACAAGTTCGTCGGCTTCGAGCAAGTCACGCCGGGCAAGCTGAACCAGCTTGACTACGACACCGCCGTGGCCGACCTGGTCGCCTACATGGAGTGGATGGCCGAGCCGGCCGCCGCCAAGCGCAAACAGCTGGGCGTGTGGGTGCTGTTGTTCATGGCCTGCTTCGTGCTGCTGGCGTGGCGCCTGAACGCGTCGTACTGGAAAGAAGTCAAATAAGAGGGTGCTGATTGCACCGCATTCGTTCTGCGCTACCCGCACTGGCGGGTAAGCGATATGGGGTGATCCGTTCGCGGCTTCACCCCCTTTGTTTCTAAGGAACTATAAAATGATGGTTCTCTATTCGGGCACAACCTGCCCCTTTTCGCAACGCTGCCGCCTGGTCCTGTTTGAAAAAGGCATGGACTTCGAAGTGCGCGACGTCGACCTGTTCAACAAGCCGGAAGACATTTCGACGATGAACCCGTACGGCCAGGTGCCGATCCTGGTCGAGCGCGAACTGATCCTGTACGAGTCGAACATTATCAACGAGTACATCGACGAGCGCTTCCCGCATCCGCAACTGATGCCGGCCGACCCGTTGATGCGCGCGCGCGCGCGCCTGATGCTGTTCAACTTTGAAAAAGAGTTGTTCGTCCATGTGCACGTGCTTGAAAGCGAACGCGCCAAGGGCAACGACAAGAGCCACGACAAGGCGCGCGCGGAAATCCGCGACCGCCTGACGACGCTGGCGCCGCTGTTCCTGAAGAACAAGTACATGCTGGGCGACGAATTCTCGATGCTCGACGTGGCCGTCGCGCCGCTGCTGTGGCGCCTGGACCACTACGGCATCGAACTGTCGAAGACCGCCGCGCCGCTGATGAAGTACGCCGAGCGCATCTTCTCGCGCCCGGCCTATATCGAAGCGCTGACGCCGTCGGAAAAGGTGATGCGCCGCTAACACCGGCCGCCGCACCGTCGTTTACTTGATGTATTGATGTATCGGGGGGGGGGGGGGGGGGGGGGGGGGAGGAGGGGGGGGGGGGGGGGGGGGGGGGGGGGGGGGGGGAAGGGGGGGGGGGGGAGGGGAAAACCAAAAACAGC
>NZ_JBJXIB010000104.1:0-21069 GCF_046115965.1 Janthinobacterium sp. CG_23.3
TGCATGATTTTCTCCTAAGTTGATTCTTCGAACCTTCACTTTAGGATTAATTTGCGTCTTTTGCCGACCCGCCTTCATTCATAGTATCTACGAAAACCGCGCTCACTGAACGGCATTAGGGCCGGAACTCATTCACACAAAATTGTAAAGTCCAACCAATGAAACCCATCCTCCTGAGTTTGCTCCTTGCCCTGCTGGGCGGCTGCGCCACCACCGAGGCGCCGCTCGCGCCGATTCCGCCGCCGCACTTCGACCATACCTACACGGCGCGCAGCCAGAGCAGCCGCGTCAAGTTTATTATCCTGCACTATACGGTGAGCGACCTGCCGCGCTCGATCAAGATCCTGACGGAGCAAGCGGTCAGCAGCCACTACCTGCTCACCGACTCGCCGAAGCCGCTGTTCTACACCCTGGTCGACGAGTCGCGCCAGGCCAACCACGCCGGCGTCAGCAACTGGAAAAACTACACCCTGCTCAATACCAGCTCGATCGGCATCGAGATCGTCAACCCGGGCTTCACGGACGGCCCGGACGGCCGGATCTGGTATCCGTTCGCGCAGGCGCAGATGGAGCAACTGATTCCGCTGCTCAAGCAAATCGTCGCCCGCCACAATATTCCGCCGGAAAATATCCTCGGCCACAATGAAATCGCGCCGCAGCGCAAGCAAGACCCGGGGCCGATGTTCCCCTGGCACCAGCTGGCCGCCGCCGGCCTGATCGTCTGGCCGGACGCCGGCCGGGTCGCCACCCAGCGCTCGCTTTACGAGCAACTGTTGCCGGACACGGCCTGGTTCCAGGCCCGGCTGGCCCAGCATGGTTACGCGGTGCCGCGCACGGGCGAACTGGACGAGGAGACCCGCAACGTGATCGTTGCCTTCCAGATGAAATACCGGCCGTCCTTGTTCGCCGGCATACCCGACGCCGAAACGGCCGCCCTGCTCGACGTGCTGACCACGCCGGCGGCGCCGGCGAGCGCGGTGGCGCCGGTTGCGGTAAAGTAGGCGCATCGCGGCGCTGCGCCGCAAGCGGGGGGATTCCCATGCCATCCCTTACATTAGCGAGCGAAGCGGTGCCGGACAGCGCACAATTTCGCCACTTGAGCGACGTCGACGGCATCCTGGTCGACCTGCGCTACGCCACACCCGGCAACTTCGTCGGGCGCAACCTGTACGCCCCGCTCGACTGCGCCTGGTTGCACCGCGACGCCGCCGCCGCGCTGGAACGGTCGGTGGCCTGGTTGGCCGCGCGGCTGCCGCGGCACCGCCTGCTGGTGCTGGACGCCTTGCGGCCGCAGCGGGTCCAGCAGCAATTATGGGACGCGCTGCAAGGCACCGACTTGCTCGGCTATATCGCCGAACCGGCGCGCGGTTCGATCCACTCCTTCGGCATGGCGCTGGACGTGACCATCGTCGGCGCCGACGGCGTGGAACTCGACATGGGCACCGGCTTCGACGACTTGAGCGAGCGCTCCCACCCGGCGCTGGAGGGCGCGTTGCTGGCGCGCGGCGACATTAGCGGCGCCCACGTCGCCAACCGCCGGCTGCTGCGCGAGGCCATGTTCCAGGCCGGCTGGCTCGGCATCAACAGCGAGTGGTGGCATTTCGACTGCGGCGACCGCGCCCTGGTGCGACAAACGTATACCCGCGTGTTGTGAGGTCGCGGAGCTGTAAACGGGGTGCCCACAGAATTCGAAAAAAAATAGTACGCTAAGGATTTCCGCCAGTCCGAAGCGGCCGGAATCTTCCCTCTTCAACGTTTCGGCTCTGCCTCCGCCAACAACGAATTACGAAGCAAGCAGCAACACCAAGGCCGTGACGCTGATCACCCAGATATCGCCAGCAGCCTGGCGGCACATCCTGCTCAACGCTCACTACACCTTCCAGAGGGGCGGCAAGATGATCGACCTGGATGCGCTCTTGGCCGGGCTGGAGCTGGGTGACGGAATTTTCTGGGGTTCCGGCTTACAACCCCCATAAAGGAAAAATGATGCCTACATACAAGGTGAATGTTTGCAGCTGCGGAGACAACCCGCGTTGTCTGTATGTGTCGATGCTGACCGTTGGCGACATGAGGGACTTACTGAACGGTGGTTTTATCCTGTACAGCCGTCGCGTTGCGGCCACTGCCAGCCATGGCACCTAACCGAAGGAAAAGTATATGCCTTCCGGCTCCACTCATCGTGATTTTCCCCCATCATTTCGGGGGACTCGGATTGCGCTTGCTAGGATGCGCCTTACACCGTATAAGATTGGTGTTTCATCAACGAAGGCACTTGTGAAAATACTTCCTATAATTCTAGTGTTGATTTTTCCACTGGTATCCGGCGCGGCCGACCGCGAAAGCTGCGCCGACAGTCTGGACGGGATGAAGCGCGTCTTGCGCGACGCTAACGACAAGGCCGACGAAGCAAAGGACCAGCACAGGGCTTGGAAATCATGTAAGGACTCGTTGAGCTCAGGCTACGATTCAGACGGTGACCGTTGTGATGGGAAGGCGGGCAGGCTGCGCTCCACCGACGGAGATTTGAACAGCGAATTGAGTACGCTTGACCGGAAATACCGTTCTGTGAAATCGGATTGCTCCGCGCCTGACAGCCGAGCGAGCGCCAGCGCGCCCAAGACTGGCGACGAACATTGTGATGTCTATCGCGCCTATCTGGGACAGATGGGATATCCAACCCTGTTGAACCTTTGCAAGCAGTACATGCCGGAGGATGAGTGCGGAAAGTGCCTGGGCTTCCGCCCCACGGCGACCGGGACAGTAGTTCTGCCGCCAGCCGTCCAGCCTACTGTGAAACGAAACAATAAGTAGCGCGGGTCGTGAAGGGTCGTTGTCGGTGGCTTAGATCATGGAGAAAGTGGGCTCACATGCCCGCCTTCCATCAAAAGACCTTCGTACTGAAGTTGTGACAAGGGACAGTCGACCAGCTGTTCAAAGGTTTGCTTTGGGACCTTGCATTGCTTCGCCATGAGCGATAGCAGCCCTGTCGAAATCTCAGTGTGGCTATGGCTAGTCTTGGTGAATACTGCCGTTTTCTTGCCCTGGGTGTTGAAGTAATTGTAGTAGTGGTGATCGCCTTCGCGGCCACGAAAACCCTTGTTCAGCAGACCTTTTTCCACATCAACCCGTTTACGCGGCATGTGTCACTCCGTCGAAGGTTAACAAGAGTCGCTGCTTCAGCCCTTGCGCAATTTCATCCAAGGAATCATCGTCCGCGAGTGCATATTCCGACCAGAGCATTGCGATCTGTTCATCCAGTTCTACGGCGACTTTTTGTCGCGTCTCTGCAAACACTTCAATCCCAAGGCTGTCGTCGCGCAAGCAGATGTACTGGCTACTCTCGTCGAGCATAGGAACAAACTTCAGCGGCCGCTTTGCGGTCAGCACAAGCGTGTCACGCGACAGGCGGCTGAATGAAAAAGGCGACAAGTCTACCTCCCGGATATCCGTCACGTCATCAATAGCTTTGGGAACTCCGCTATCGTCAAGGATCATCATGCCAGTCACCTGGAGCAAATCGCGACGATTCTTGAACAAGAGATCTTCCAATTCCTCGGGGTAAAAGCAATCCATCTCACGACGTGTTACAGGATAGAGAATGGTCAGCTTACGCGCTGCGAAATCGATGTTTCGTAGCTCGCCTGTCACAGTTTGTGCAGCCGCCAACTCCTCCGCCGGAACTGTAAGCTCATCAATGAAAGACGCACTCCAATCGCCTACGCTGGCAACGCTTACGCCAGTCGAGTCGTGCAAATCAAGTCGCCATCCAGACCCAAACTGAGGCAGCATGCCTTTAATGCTCTCTAACACGCGTTTTCTGATGCCACCGTCAGGGAGAATATTCGCCATTTCCTCGCGGTCACGGCTCTGAATGCCGACCATCAAATCTTTGAAGATTTGCGTTGCGGCGGCAGCTTGCTCAGGCGCGAAAAGATCATTGGACGCACCGCCGACGACAACCGGCATCGCGTAGCACCCATGCACGGGCAACTGGCATATGAGCTGAAATTTTTCGGCACTGGACTTTGCAAGCCTGGCCCTCGCCTTCACGGCCTTGCCTTCGACCTGCAGTCCGATAAGTTCAAATGCGCGCTGAGCATTTTCTAGAATTTGGACGAGCACACTCGCCGGCAGCGTATGCGCGTCGGTTAGTGGGCCTTCTACATGAAACGTTAAAGCTCGGTCCAGTTCTGTCATAGGGTTCTCATCATGTTCTCTATCGTAGCATGCGCCACTGCGGAAAGCACCAGCCGCGATCCCGAACGTGACGTGCTTGTCCTGCGCGGCCGTCACTAGTTTCAGTCCGATGGCGCGGTAGCGCTGCTGCTCGCAGCTCCGGTCCCGGATCTCGCCAAGCCGGCGGATGAATACCGCTCTGGCCAAGGCGCTACGCGCCTCGCCCTTGTTCAAACCCGCATGCACGCGTCGGCGCAGCTCAACGCTTTGCAGCCAGTCCAGGATGAACAGCGACCGTTCGATGCGCCCCAGCTCGCGCAGCGCGACCGCCAAGCCGTTCTGGCGCGGATAGCTGCCGAGCTCGCGTAGCATGAGCGACGCCGTCACGGTGCCGTGCTTGATCGACGAGGCCAGGCTTAGGATGTCGTCCCAATGGGCACGCACATGCTTGATGTTCAGGGTGCCGTCGATCATGGCCTTCAATCTCGGGTATTCTCCGACTGCTCCGGGAATGTACAGCTTGGTGTCGCCCAGATCCCGGATGCGTGGCGCGAAGCGAAATCCCAGCATGTGCATCAGCGCGAACACGTGGTCCGTGAAGCCGGCCGTGTCCGTGTAGTGCTCCTCGATGCGCAGGCCCGACTCGTGATACAGCAATCCATCAAGTATATAGGTCGAGTCCCGCACGCCGACGTTGACCATCTTGGTGCTGAACGGGGCGTAGTTGTCAGCGATGTGCGTGTAGATCACCTTTCCCGGTTCGGCGCCGTACTTCGGATTGACGTGGCCGGTGCTCTCAGCCCGGCCGCCGGCGCGGAAGCGCTGCCCATCCGACGACGAGGTGCTGCCGTAACCCCAGTTCCCGGCGAATGCATGGCCGGTCTGGGCGTTGACCAGATCGGCCAGAGCGACCGAAAAAGTTTCATCCCGAATATGCCAGGCTTGCAGCCACGACAGCTTGGAGTAGCTCGCGCCGGGGCACGACTCCGCCATCTTGGTCAAACCGAGGTTGATCGCGTCAGCCAGGATCGCCGACAGTAGCAAGGTCTTGTCCTGAACCTGCGCACCGCTTTTGAGGTGCACGAAGTGGCGGGTGAACCCGGTCCATTCGTCCACATCCATCAGCGGTTCGGTTATCTTGATGCGCGGCAGCAGACTACCGGCCTGGTCGATCAGCACCTGGGCCGACTCCGGCACCACCGTGTCCTGTGGCGTGATTTTTAGACCGGTGTCGGTGATGATCGCGTCGGGCAGCTCGTTGGCCAGCGCAAGCCGATTGACCGTGGCCAGTTGCGGCCGGAGTTCCTTAACGTACTATTTTTTCCGAATTCTGTGGGCGCCCCTAAACGCTTCATTTGGAACGTCGGGCCGCCGGCGGCGCGACGTCGGCTTACGCTGCGCTAACCCGACCTATGGTTTGCGGTTCAGTTGGCGCTTGGCGCGGCGGACGACGCGACCCAGTCGATCAGCGCGTCGAGCGCGGCGCGGCCGGCGCCGTTGCCGACCAGCTCGTGGTTGATGAAGGCGACCACCACGCATTGCTCGTTGTTGGCGTCGGGGACGTAGCCGGCGATCGCCACCACGTTGTCGAGGCCGCCGGTTTTGATGCGCGCCCGCGCCGCCGCCGGACTGTTGCGCAGGCGCCGGCGCATGGTGCCGTCGAGCGCGACGATCGGCAGGCTGGACAGGAATTCCGGCGCCCACGCGCTGTGGCCGGCAACCTGCAGCAGCGCCGCCAGTTGGGATGGACGGATGCGCTCGGTACGCGACAGGCCGGAACCATTTTCAATCACCAGGTCGCGCTCGTCGATGTTGTGGCGCTGGAACCATGCGCGCACCGCTTGGCGTGCCCGCGTCGCGGTATCTTCGCCCGGGGCCGGCGCCGCCGCCAGCGGCCGGCTGCCGAAGTAGGCGTCGGTCTCCAGGCTGCCCAGGCTGAGGTAGAGCAGGCGCGCCTGGGTGTTGTCGGAGTTTTTGTTGATGTCGCGCAGCACCTCGGGCAGCGCGCGCGACACGTGGTCGGTCAGCAGGCGCGTCTCAAGCGGCGTGGCGGCCTCGCGCACGGCGCCGCCGAAGCTGCCGCCCAGGCGGCGCCAGGTGGCGCGGAACAGGCGGTCGGCGTAGTCTTGGCGGTCGAGCACGCTGACGCTGGTCGAGGTCGCGCAGTTGCGCGGGAAGGTGCCGCGCAGCACCACCTTGAGCGTGCCGTCGTCGCCGCGCAGGTAGGTCGGCGTACGCCAGCCGTCCTCCCATTTGGCGCAACTGGCGTCGACCAGCTTCATGTCGGCGCTGACGCTGACGCCCTCCAGCGGCGGCATCATCAGCAATTTCAGTTGCTTGTCGGTGGCGCTGAGGTCGATGTGCAGCAGGTTGGTGTTGAGCAGCAAGGCGTCCGGCACGACGTTGTAACGGAACTCCGGCGTCTTGTCGAACTGCGGCGTGGCCAGGTCGGCCCGCGCCGGGCGGAACAGTTGCCGGTCCAGCAGCAGGTCGCCCCTGATTTTTTTGATGCCCTGGTTGCGCAGTTTTTGCAGCATGTGCTCGAAGGCGTCGGCGTCGAAGTCGGCGTCGGCGCCGCCGCGCAGCACCAGGTCGCCCTGCAGCACGCCGTCGACCAGCTCGGCGCCGGTGCGCAGCTCGGTGCGGCCGCGGAAGATCGGCCCGAGTTGCTCCAGCCCGACCACGGTGGTGACCAGTTTCATCGTCGAGGCCGGCTGCATGCTGCGCTCGGCGCCGTGCGCCAGCACGCTGGCGTTGCCGCGCAGGACGACCGCGCCGACCGCCTCGTCGGGGATGTTGGCCGCGCGCAGCAGCCGCGCCACCGGTTCGGGCAGTTCGGCGTGGACGGCGGCGCTGCAGGCCAGCAGCGTGAGGGTGGCAAGGGCGGCGCGGCGTGACATAGTGACCTCAATGGAAAAAGACGCGGCAATGCGCAGTGTTGCAGGTGGAAGTATAGGGCCAGCCTGGCCGGCGCGGTCCACAAGCGCGCGCCCGGGGGCGCCGCTCAGGCGCGGGCGCGCGCCGCGACGCGGAAGCGCGCCAGCGTTTTCAGCAGGTTCTGCGTGGCGCCGTCGATGTCCGCCGGGGGCCGGTGCGCCAGGCCGATGTCGCGCTTGAGCCGGGGCTTGAGCGGCAGCACGTGCATGCCGGGGTGGTCCAGCGAGGGGTCTTCCAGCGGCAGCACGGCGGCGCCGTAGCCGGCGGCGACCAGGCTCTTCATCGCCTCGGTGTAGTTCAGCTCCATGCGCGCGCGCGGCGCGCAGGCGCCGGCGGCGAACCATTCCATGGTTTGCCGGTACATATGGGTGGACGGGTCGTTGAAGATCAGCGGCCGCCCGGCCAGCCATTGCGGCGTGACCTGCTTGGGCGCCGGCCAGGCCGCCGGTACGAAGGCCATCATCGGGTCGGTGCGCCAGTGCGCCACTTGGACCTCTTCGAGCGGGCGCTGCGGCATGGCGACGAAGCCCAGGTCCAGGCTGCCGTCGGCGATCCGCCGCATCGCCTCGGCCGAGCCGACGATGGCGATGTCGACGTCGACGCCGGGGTAGTCGCGCGCCATCGCCGCCAGCACGGCCGGCAGCAGGTGCACCAGCACCCCGGTGGGCGCGCCGACGCGCACGCGGCCGGCGCGGCCCTCGGCCTGGCGGCGCACGCAGTCGGTGGCGTCGGCGGCGTCGCGCAGCAGGCGGCGGGCCCGTTCCAGCAGCACGTTGCCGGCGGCGGTGGGCGTCACGCGCGCGCCGCCGCGGATCAGCAGCGGCGTGCCCAGACGGCACTCGAGTTCGCTGATGTGCAGGCTGACGGTCGGCTGCGCCAGGTGCAGCGCGCGGGCGGCGGCGGAAAAACGGCCGAGGTCGGCCACCGATACCAGGGTCCGTAATTGGTCCAGGCTAATTTCGCGCATCAGCAAACCTAATAGTGTTAATCAGAAAATTCAACTTTCAAAATAACACATTCGCGTGCACGATGGTGCTCTTGCCGACAAAAAGACAACATTATGATCGATTTCGCAAGCCTGCCGGCTTTTCTCGCCGCCACCGCGCTACTGTTCTTGACGCTGGGGCCGAATACCGTGCTGACCATTAGCACCGGGCTGACCGAGGGGCGCGCCTCGGCCGTGTGCGGTGCCGCCGGCATCGCCGGCGCGACGCTGCTGCACGCGCTGCTGGCCGGCCTGGGCGTGGCCGCCGTGCTGCGCGCCCATCCGCTGCTGTTCGACCTGTTCCGCTGCGCCGGCGCGGCCTATCTGGCCTACCTTTGCTACCAGCGCTTGCGCGCGCCCAGCCTGGCGCTGGCCGAGCGCCGCGCCGCGCCGTCGGCGTGGTTCAGCCTTCGCCGCGGCTTCGTCACCAATTTGCTGAACCCGAAGGTGGTCGCCTTCGTCGCGGTGTTCGTGACCCAGTTCGTCGCGCCCCAACTGGCGCCGTTGCCCCTGCAGTTCCTGGTTTACGGCGCCATCATCGCCGCCATGGGCTTTGCTTTTGACGGCGCGCTGGCGCTGCTGTGCGGCCGGGTCGGCAAGCTGCTGCTGGAGCGCCCGCTGTTCCAGCGCCGCGCCAATTGGGTGATGGCGTCGGTCTACTTGGCGCTGGCCGTGCGCCTGCTGCTGATGCGCCGGCCCGGCTGATGCCGGTTCCGGTTAGCGCGGCCTTTATTTTGGCACTGGAAATCCAGTTGGCGCGGCGTCGTTCATAATAGGAACAATCGGCACGGCCGGCCGCAACCGGCCTGCGCCCGCCCGCACAACCTGGGATGATTCATGCTTCGTTTTTGTCAAACCGCCGTCGCCGCCGGCGCGGTGTTGCTGTCCTGCCTGCTACCCTGCGGCGGCCCGGCCCAGGCCGCCCCGGCCGCCGTGCCGGCGAAGACCCTGCACATGTTCCTGAGCGGCGCCGAGAGCGGGCTCGACCCGGCGGTCGCGTCCGACCTTTCCAGCCTGAACCTGCTGGAAAACCTGTTCGACCCGATGCTGCGCTACGACTATCTGGCGCGGCCGCTGAAGCTGCGGGAAAACACCTTGCAGGCGATGCCCGAGGTCGCGGACGGCGGCACCACCTATGTGCTGCGCGTCAAGCCGGGCAGCTACTTCACGCCGGACCCGGCCTTCAAGGGCGCCCGCCGCGAGGTCACGGCGCAGGACTATGTATACAGCCTGAAGCGGCTGTACGACCCGGTGTTGAAGTCGCCGTGGCTGTTCCTGTTCGAGGACAAGATCGTCGGCGACGCCGCCCTCAAGGCCGGCAAATTCAGCTACGACGGCGTGGTCGACGGCCTGCGCGCGCTCGACCGCTACACCTTGCGCATCCGCCTGACGGCGCCGGACCCGAATTTCCTGTTCTACCTGGCGATGCCGGCCACCGGCGCGGTCGCGCGCGAGGTCATCGAGGCCTATCCCGGCCAAGCCGGCAACCACCCGGTCGGCAGCGGCCCCTTCGTGGTTGGCGAATGGCGCCGCAGCGACAAGATCGTGCTGCTGGCCAATCCGACCTTCCGCGACACCGTCTTCCACGCCGGGCCGGACGTGGCGCCGGAAGACCGCGCGCTGGCCGGCGCGCTCGAAGGCAAGCGCCTGCCGCTGGTGGACCGGGTCGAAGTGCGCATCGTCGAGGAATTCCAGTCGCGCGTGCTGGGCTTTTTGTCGGGCCAGTTCGACTACCTGGAGCAGGTGCCGGAGTCGCTCACCGACATGGTGCTGGCGGGCGACGCCCTGAAGCCGGAACTGGCCGCCAGGGGCATCGCGCTGTCGCGCTTCCCGGTGTTGCAGACCTATTACATGTGGATGAACATGGACGATCCGCTGATCGGCGGTTACGCCAAGGACAAGGTGGCGCTGCGGCGCGCCATTGCCCTCAGTTACAACGGCGTCGAAGACATCGCGCTGCTGAAAAAAGGTCTGGCCATGGCGGCCCAGTCGCCGCTGCCGCCGAACGTGCTGGGTTACGACCCGACCTACCGCGGCCCGACCACTTACGATCCGGCGCTGGCGCGCGCGCTGCTCGAACGCTTCGGTTATCGGCTCCAGGCGGACGGTTTCCGCACCCGGCCCGACGGCAGGCCGCTGACGCTGGTGATGCATACCGAGCCGGCCTCGGCCGGACGCCTGCGCGACGAGATGTGGCGCCGCAACCTGGCGGCGATCGGCCTGAAGGTGGTCTTCAAAAGCGACAAGAAGGGCGAAATCATCAAGGCCTCGCGCCTGGGCCATGTTCAGATGTACGAGACCAACTGGGTCGCCGATTTTCCCGACGGCGACAATTTTTTTCAACTGCTGTACGGCCCCAACAGCGGCCGCGCCAACTACGCCCGCTTCAAGTTGCCCGCCTATGACAAGCTGTACCGGGAGGCGCGCCTACTCCCCGACTCGCCGCGCCGGCGCGCGCTGTACCGCGACATGGCGCAACTGATCCACGCCTACGCGCCCTGGGTCGTGCTAACGCACCCGGTATCGGCCGACCTGCGCCAGCCGTGGTTGAAAAATTACAAGCGCCATCCGGTCGAATTCACCGCCTGGCGCTATCTGGACGTGGACCCGGCGCTGCGGGCCAAGGCTGGCAAGTGAACAATGCTTGCTTGCCTGCCTTGCCCCTGCGGCGCGCGCGTGCGGGCGTCTACGAATAATGGCCTGTAGAATGGTTTCGGTGGCAAATCAGCCCTGCAATCAATTGGACGCGCCATGTTAATGATCAACCGCCGGGCCAGCGCTTACGTGCTCAACCATCCTCTGGCGTTCGCCGTGCACACCGTGAAGGGTTTCCGCGCCAACCAGGGTCTGCTGCTGGCCGGCGCCGTCGCCTATTACTCCCTGCTGTCGATCGTGCCGCTGCTGATGCTGGTCGTGGTCGCGTTGTCGCACGTGATCGACCAGGACGAACTGCTGCACACCGTCGGGCGCTACCTGGAGTGGTTGGTGCCGGGCCAGTCGACGTCGATCGTTGCCGAAGTCGCGCATTTCCTGGCGCACCGCGACGTCATCAGCTGGGTGTTGCTGGGGTCGATGCTATTCTTCAGCTCGCTTGCCTTCACCGTGCTGGAAAACGCGATGAGCGTCATTTTCGTGCACCGCGTGGCGATCCGGCGGCGCCACTTCATGGTGTCGGCGATTCTGCCGTATTGTTACATCCTCTCGCTGGGCGTCGGCATCCTGCTGGTGACGCTGGTGGCCGGCTCGCTGCAGGTGATGGGCGAGGAAAGTCTGCAGTTTCTCGGCCACAGCTGGTCGCTGACCGGCGTTTCCGGCGTGCTGCTGTATTTGCTCGGCCTGGGCGGCGAAATTCTGGTGCTCAGTTCGATTTACCTGGTGATGCCCGTCGGCCGGCTGTCGGTCTGGCACGCGCTGATCGGCGGCGTCACCGCCGCCCTGCTGTGGGAGGTGGCGCGCCATGTGCTGGTCTGGTATTTCTCCACCTTGTCGCAGGTGAACGTGGTGTACGGCTCGATGACGACGGCCATCGTCGTGATGTTCAGCCTGGAAATCGGCGCCACGCTGCTGCTGTTCGGCGCGCAAGTCATTGCCGAGTACGAGCGGGTCGGCCGCGACGAGCAGGCCAAGGAACCGCACGCGTTGAACACGGCGGTGATATAAGTGCAGATTGTTTGTTGCGCCGCAAAAATTGCTGTGCTATACTTTGTTCATCGGTGAGGTTTGCTTGCAAACGATCCCGGTATCCAAGGCCTACGCCGCGAACCAGCATGTGTAATGTTGGGGTTGTAGATGGTTGTAACGGCTTGGATTTGTAATTCCGAATACGATGGTCGATTTACACGTCAGGGCACCACGCAGATAGCATGGGCGCCTGGGACACGATTAAAGCATTGGTAATACATTGGAACAAGGCTCGCTTCGGCGGGCTTTTTTTTCGTCCACTTTTTCGTGTGGGGACGGACCACGATTTCCAAGAAAGATTTCCCGGAAATCGTGGACTCGGCGTCCCCGCCTGTCCCCGGCGTGGCGCCTACAGCGCGCGGGCGATCAGGATCTTCTGGATGTCGCTGGTGCCCTCGTAGATCTGGCACACGCGCACGTCGCGGTAGATGCGCTCGACCGGGAAATCGCTGACGTAGCCGTAACCGCCGTGCACCTGGATCGCGTCCGAGCACACCCGCTCGGCCATTTCGGAGGCGAACAGCTTGGCCATCGCCGCCTCCTTCAGGCATGGCAGGCCGGCGTCTTTCATCGACGCCGCGTGGCGGATCAGCTGGCGCGCCGCTTCGATCTGCGTCGCCATGTCGGCCAGACGGAACTGCACCGCCTGGTGCTCGAAGATGGCCTTGCCGAAGCTTTCGCGCTCGCGCGCATAGTTCAGCGCCGCCTCGTACGCCGCGCGCGCCATGCCGACCGCCTGCGAGGCGATGCCGATGCGGCCGCCCTCCAGCCCGGACAGCGCGATCTTGTAGCCCTGCCCTTCAGCGCCGATCAGGTTCTCGGCCGGGATGCGGCAGTTCTCGAACAGGATCTGCGCCGTGTCCGACGAGTGCTGGCCCATCTTCTGCTCCAGCCCGGCGACGATGTAGCCGGGCGCCGAGGTCGGCACCCAGAAGGCGCTGATGCCCTTCTTGCCGGCGGCCTTGTCGGTGACGGCCAGGACGATGGCGACGTCGGCGTACTTGCCGCTGGTGATGAATTGCTTGACGCCGTTGATGACGTATTCATTGCCGTCGCGCACGGCGGTGGTGCGCAGCGCCGAGGCGTCGCTGCCGGTGTGCGGTTCGGTCAGGCAGAACGCGCCCAGCATCGCGCCCTGGGCCAGCGGGCGCAGCCACTGTTCTTTTTGCGCGTCGTTGGCGTACATCATGGCGATGCTGCACACCGGGCAGTTGTTGACCGAGATGATGGTCGAGGTGCCGCCGTCGCCGGCGGCGATTTCCTCCAGCACCAGGGCCAGCGACACGTAGTCGAGGCCGGCGCCGCCGAGTTCTTCCGGCACGGCCACGCCGAAGGCGCCCAGCGCGGCCAGTTCCTTCAGCTCTTCTTTCGGGAAATAGTGCTCCTTGTCCCAGCGCGCCGCGTTCGGCGCCAGGCGCTCGCGTGAAAAGGTGCGCAGCGCGTCGCGGATCATGTCGTGTTCTTCGGTCAGTATCATGGTGTCTCGGGAAATGGGGGGGGTGTCGCGAACCTTAAAACCAAGGGCGACAGCCGCGGTCGGACCGCGCGCGCCGAGGCGGGAAGGCCCGACCCCGGTTTAGTACCGCCGGTCTACTTGTTGCGTTGCTGGCGAAATTTATACCAGTTCGATCGCCATGGAGGTCGCTTCGCCGCCGCCGATGCACAGCGCGGCGACGCCGCGCTTGCCGCCGGTTTTCCTCAACGCGCCGATCAGCGTGACGATGATGCGCGCGCCCGACGCGCCGATCGGGTGGCCCAGCGCGCAGGCGCCGCCGTGGATGTTGATCTTGCTGTGCGGGACGTCGAGGTCGTGCATCGCCGCCATCGGCACGGCCGCGAAGGCTTCGTTGACTTCGAACAGGTCGACGCTGCCGCTGGTCCAGCCGGTCTTGGCGAACAGCTTTTGGATCGCGCCGACCGGCGCGGTGGTAAACAGGTTCGGCGCCTGGGCGTGGGTGGCGTGGCCGTGGATGCGCGCCAGCACGGTGCAGCCGAGTTTCTTGGCGGTCGATTCGCGCATCAGCACCAGCGCCGCGGCGCCGTCGTTGATCGACGACGACGAGGCCGCCGTGATGGTGCCGTCCTTCTTAAAGGCCGCCTTCAGCGTCGGGATTTTCTCCAGGCGCGCCTTCAGCGGGCCTTCGTCCTTGTCGATGACGGTGTCGCCGCCGCGGCCGGACACGGTTACCGGCGCGATTTCCCAATCGAAGCTGCCGTCCTTGGCCGCCGCCTGGGCGCGCTGCACCGAGGCGATGGCGAACGCGTCCTGCGACTCGCGGGTGAACTTGTACTGGGTCGCGCACTCCTCGGCGAAGGTGCCCATCGAGCGGGCGTTGCCCTTCTCGTCGCGGGCGTAGGCGTCTTCCAGGCCGTCCATCATCATGTGGTCGTACAGCATGCCGTGGCCGATGCGCAAGCCGCCGCGCGCCTTTGGCACCAGATACGGCGCGTTGGTCATCGATTCCATGCCGCCGGCGACGATCACCTCGGCGCTGCCGGCGAGCAAGGCGTCATGCGCGAACATGGCCGCCTGCATGGCCGAGCCGCACATCTTCGACAGCGTGACGGCGCCGGCCGAGGTCGGCAAGCCGGCCTTGATCGCCGCCTGGCGCGCCGGCGCCTGGCCCTGGCCCGCCATCAGGCAGTTGCCGAAGAAAACGTGTTCAACCGCGTCCGGCGCGACGCCGGCGCGCTCCACCGCGGCCTTGATGGCAACGGCGCCCAGGTCGCTGGCGGTGACGCCGGCGAAGTCGCCCTGGAAGGCGCCCATTGGGGTGCGTGCCGCACCGACGATAACGATAGGATCATTCATGATGGTGAGTCTCCGAATAAAGCGGTTCTGACACCGCCGGGATGGTGAGGGTGGATTGATTGCAAAAACGGATTTCTTGCGGATACGGGAAGACGTCTTCGATGATGCCGTCCAGGATGCGCTGTTTGCGTCCCTGCCAGAAGGCCTGGGTCAGCAGGTCGGCGTGGTGCTTCATAAAATACTTGCGGATGCGCGGGTTGCCCAGCAAAAAGCGCCCGAACTGCTCGGGAAACACGTCGTGCTTGCCGACCGCATACCAGGGCTCGGCCGACATTTCCTCCTCCTCGTTGCGGGCCTCCGGAATCACGCGGAAATTGCAGTCGGTGATGTATTCGATCTCGTCGTAATCGTAAAACACGACGCGCTTGTGGCGGGTCACGCCGAAGTTCTTGTACAGCATGTCGCCGGGGAAAATGTTCGCCGCGACCAACTCCTTGATCGCCTTGCCGTACTCCAGCAGGGCGTGCTCGACCATCGCATCGTCGCCCTCCTTGTCGGCGTTGCTCAGCCACATGTTGAGCGGCACCATGCGCCGCTCGATATACAGGTGCTTGATGATGATCTGGTCGCGCTCCTCCTCGACCAGCGAAGGGGCGAAATGTTTCAGCTCGGCCAGCAGGGCGTCGGAAAAACGCGCGCGCGGAAATGCCACATTCGAGTATTCCAGCGTGTCGGCCATGCGCCCGACGCGGTCGTGGTGCTTGACCAGCAGGTATTTTTCCTTGATCTGGGCGCGCGTGGTTTCCTTCGGCGCCGGGAAGAAGTCCTTGATGACCTTGAACACGTAGGGGAAGGACGGCAGCGCGAACACCAGCATGACCAGGCCGCGGATGCCGGGGGCGATCTCGAAATGGTCGGACGAATGCTTCAGGTGTTGCAGGTAGTCGCGGTAAAACAGCGTCTTGCCCTGCTTTTGCAGGCCGAGGATGGTGTAAATCTCGCTGCGCGGCTTGCGCGGCAACAGGCTGCGCAGGAACTGCACGTAGGCCGACGGCACTTCCATGTCGACCAGGAAATAGGCGCGCGTAAACGAGAACAGGATCGTGATCTGTTCCTGGTCGAACAACACCGTGTCGAGGATCAGCTCGCCGTGGCGGTTGTGCAGGATAGGCACGATGAACGGGTATTCGCGGTTGCCGTTGATGCCCTTGCCGACGATATACGCGCCCTTGTTGCGGAAAAACAAGCTCGACAGCACCTGGATCTGGTGGTTCGGCTCGATCCGGTCGGCGCCGAAGATTTGCCTCAGGCGCGTTTCGACCAGCTCGGCGTCGCGCTCCAGGTTGGCAAACTGACAGTCCAGCTGGAAGTTGGTGACGATGCGCTTGAGCGTAAAGCGCAAGCCGTCCTTGCCCGGGTAGTACACGCGGTAGATCGGCGACAGCTCCTCGGTCTCGATGTACTCGGTCGACACCACCGGGCGCACGAAAATGAAGTCGTTGTGGAAATAGGTGCGGTGCAGGATGTTGCAGCAGACCGAGTTGAAGAAGGTTTCCGCCAGCTCCGGCTGCTTATGGTCGGACAACATGCCGATGTAGTGCAGCTTCAACTCGCGCCACACTTCGTCGGTCAACTCCTCCTCGTCGTACTCATCTTCGAGCATCTGTACGCATTCCTGCACGCGCTTATCGTAAAAGCCGATGCGTTCGCGGGCCGCCTGCTGGGCCACGGCCCATGCACCCTGCTCGAAATGGCGCTTGGCGTCGCGGCTGGTGCGGCGAAACAGGCGGTAATGCTTGTCGAAGCCGTCACGGATCGTGCGCGCGATATCGAATGCAATCTGGGAGGAAAGCAGTTTTGGGAACGCAATTTGAGTCATCGTCCGTCTCGATCGTAGATTAGGTCAGCCAATAAAAACCAGTTTTCATCAGGGTAGCTAATCGGCGCGCACGTGGGTAATTTACTTGGTTTCGGCGAACAGCTCGCGGCCGATCAGCATGCGGCGGATTTCGCTGGTGCCGGCGCCGATTTCATACAGCTTGGCGTCGCGCCACAGCCGGCCGGCCGGGTACTCGTTGATATAGCCGTTGCCGCCCAGCGCCTGAATCGCCTCGCCGGCCATCCATGTGGCCTTTTCAGCGCTATACAAAATGGCGCCGGCGGCGTCCTTGCGCAACTGGCGCACCGCTTCCGGCGTCTTGGCGCGGTCGCACGCCTGGCCGACAGCGTAGACGTAGGCCTTGCAAGCCATCATGGTCGAATACATGTCGGCGAGCTTACCCTGCATCAACTGGAATTCGCCGATCGGCTGGCCGAACTGCTTGCGCTCGTGCACGTAGGGCACCACCAGGTCCATACAGGCTTGCATGATGCCAAGCGGGCCGCCGGACAGCACGGTGCGCTCGAAGTCGAGGCCGGACATCAGCACGTTGACGCCCTTGCCCAGGCCCCCCAGCACGTTTTCGGCCGGCACTTCGCAATCCTGGAACACCAGCTCGCCGGTGTGGGAGCCGCGCATACCCAGCTTGTCGAGCTTTTGCGCGATCGAGAAGCCCTTGAAATGTTTTTCGATCAGAAAGGCCGTCATGCCCTTCGGGCCGGCTTCCAAGTCGTTTTTCGCGTACACCACCAGCACGTCGGCGTCGGGGCCGTTGGTGATCCACATCTTGGTGCCGTTCAGCACCCAGCGGTCGCCCTTCCAGTCGGCGCGCAGCTTCATGCTGACCACGTCGGAGCCGGCGTTCGGCTCGGACATCGCCAGCGCGCCGATGTGCTCGCCCGTCACCAGTTTCGGCAGGTACTTGGCTTTTTGCTCGTCGGTGCCGTTGCGCTTGATCTGGTTGACGCACAGGTTCGAGTGCGCGCCGTAGGACAGGCCGACCGAGGCCGAGGCCCGCGAAATCTCTTCCATTGCCACGATATGCGCCAGGTAGCCCATGCCGCTGCCGCCGTACTGCTCGTCGACGGTAATGCCGAGCACGCCCAGGTCGCCCATCTTGCGCCACAGATCCATCGGGAACTGGTCGCTGCGATCGATTTCGCCGGCGCGCGGCGCGATTTCGGCGGCGGCAAATTGTTGAATCGCTTCGCGCAGCGCGGCGATGTCTTCGCCATGGTCAAAAGTTAAGCCTGGGAGATGGAGCATGTCGTCCTCGTCGAATAGACAGTTAGCGGAAAGAAGAGTAAATGATACGCTGATGTGACGTTAACGTAAACGTAAAGTAAAAGCCGCGGCGGGGCTGTAGACCCTCGGGGTCCGGCCCCGGAATGACGCTTCCGGTTTTAGTCGCGCCGGCTTATTACTACTGCGCAGTAGCCGCCGCGGTCTGCTCGCCCGCCGCCACGCCGGCCAGCAAGCGCTTGCATTCCTCCTCGTGGGCGGTGATTTCCGCCAGCGCCATCTCGATATCCTCGCGTTGCTGTTCCAGCGTTTCGCGGTGTTGCGCCAGCACGCCGAGGAAGCGGTTCATTTGGGCGCTGGTGTCCTTGGGCGACTCGTACATGTCAACCAGGCTTTTAATCTCGGACAAGGCCAGTCCCAGGCGCTTGCCGCGCAGCGTCAGCTTCAGGCGGGTCCGGTCGCGCGGGGTGTAGACGCGATTGCGGCCTCCGGCGCCCTCGCGCGTCGGGCTGAGCAGCCCCTGGTCTTCATAAAAGCGGATCGCGCGCGCGGTGATATCAAATTCACGCGCCAGTTCGGTGATGGTATAGGTCGGCATCTTCTTGGGCTTGCTGTTAGAGTTCTTCGGCGGACAAGGTCGCATGGTCAGAAAGCGCTTTACATCAGCTTCCGTTTACGTCAACGTCAATCGCATTGTAGCGCGCCTGTCCGAAAAGTGAACCTGAAAGATCCAGATGAACCCACTCGCAGCCCAATTGGCGTATCCCTTCGGCGAGGTGCGCGCTGGACCACATCAATGTACGGCTGCTGAAAGACGGCTGCGGCGGCGCCGGCAGACGCGTGGCCGAAAAAATCCCCATCCATCGCTTGTGCCGACGCTGCCGCCGGCCTACACTCGGACGCAGGATGAACTGTTGGTCGTAATTCGTGACCATAACTGGCGCGTCATCGGCGGCGTCGGCCATTCGCCCGAGCACGCCGCGGTTTGCGCGCCCGTGTCGGGCAATTGCGCGAGCATCATGTTGAGAGAGGATGGGCGTGTGCGCACCGAAACCGGTTTGGATGACGTTATGCGTTTCCGAACAATATAGATCTAATCCTCTAATTTTTAATATACCAAGACACAATGAAGAGAAGTCGTTCGACGTATCGCTCATAAAATTCAAAATACACAGTATTTTATTCGGTTTGATATCTGTCGAAAAAGCGCCCGCGGCGGGCGTAATTGTTAATTTAAAAATATTGCAATGTCACAATCAAATTGCCTCTTCAAGAGACTGACTTTCATGTTGCAACATGAAATAGTGCAACTATGAATTCTTCAAACGAACGCGAAAGTTTTAGCCAGCGCCTCCAGCAGGCGCTCAAAAACGCACATTACTCCCCGGATAGCCCGACCAGATTGGCCCGGGAATTCAACATCCGCTTCGACGGACGCCCGATAACCGTGCACGCAGCCCGTAAATGGCTGGTTGGCGAGGCTATTCCGACCCAGGAAAAGCTGCGCATGATCGCTCACTGGCTGGGTGTGCCGGCCGAATGGCTGCGTTTCGGCGGCCCGGAAAGCACTGCGCCGAGCGGCGATTCTTCGAGCGCCTTGTCGCGCTTTGAGTCGGCGGACGTAAAATTAATTGCCGATTTGCAAAGATTGGACGAGCATCATCGTCAAATAGCGCGTGAATTTATTCGCATGCTGGTGCGTGTGAACTACCAAAAGTAACAAAAACGGCGTGTTTTTCGAACAGCCGGGGCCGTAGGAGGCGGCCCGCGGAGATCACATGTGGGCTTGGCGGGGACTTTGCGAAATGTCATGCCTACGACATGAATCTGATGCACAATGGCTTGGTCGGCCGGCCTTTTTTGCGGTCGTTATGATGAAAATCACAAGAGGGATGACGCGAAATCAAATAGTGGCTCATAATCACATGAGTTTTAGCCGGGGCGCCAGCCTTGCCATTTACTACGGAGCCGAGCATTTGAGCCGTCTTATGAAAAGTAATTACAGCAATACCGCGCAGCTAAAAGACTTGATGACCGTGCCCCCGATGACCGCCGCCCAGCATGCGGAGGTGATGCGCAAGCGCATCGCCTACCGCCGCATGGTGGAAGAGGCCAGGGATTTGAAGCATGCCAGCGGCGTGCAATTCGAGAAGCGCTGACGCGCAACGGGTAGCTGCGGTAAGTGGGTCGTGACAATCAAACAGGCGGACTGAATTGCCCGCGGTGAAAGTGTCGCTCGCCTTTTTTAACCTCCAGCGTAGAACGCCGGGTCGGGCCCTTGGGGTCTGACCCCAGCCTCTGCCCTTGGTTTTATTCCACGGCCTTCATACCGGCCCAGCGCGGCGCCAGGCCGTGCTCAATACCAAACAAATCAATAACGCGCGCCACCGTGTGGTCGACCATTTCCTCTATGCTTTTGGGCAAGTGGTAGAAGCTCGGCAGAGGCGGGAAAATAACGCCGCCCATTTCGCTCACGGCCGTCATATTGCGCAGGTGCGCCAGGTTGAACGGCGTTTCGCGCACCATCAGCACCAGGCGGCGGCGCTCTTTGAGCACCACGTCGGCGGCGCGCGCGATCAGGTTGTCGGAAAAACCGTGCGCCACCGAGGCCAGGGTTTTCATCGAGCAGGGGGCGACGACCATGCCGTCGGATTGGAACGAGCCGCTGGCGATCGAGGCGCCGACGTCGCGCAGCTTGTGCACGACATGGGCCAGCGCTTCGACTTGCTTGCGCTGCAAGCCAGTTTCCTGGTGCAGCGTCAGCACGGCGGCGTCGGAGAGGATCAGATGCGTCTCGACGCCGGGGATGGCGCCGAGGTGTTGCAGCAGCCGCACGCCATACACGGCGCCGGTGGCGCCGGTGATGGCGATGATCAGCCGCCTGGGCTTATCAGGCATCGATCAGGGTCTTCAGTTCGCCCGATTCGAACATTTCGTTCATGATGTCGGAACCGCCGATGAACTCGCCGCGGATATACAACTGCGGAATGGTTGGCCAGTTCGAGTATTCCTTGATGCCCTGGCGAACTGCGGGATCGTCCAGCACGTTCACGGTGGCGATGTTTTCAACGCCGCAGGCTTTCAGGATTTGGATCGCGCGGCCGGAAAAGCCGCATTGCGGGAACTGGGCGGTGCCCTTCATGAACAGCACGACGGGCGTGCCCGTCACGGTTTCTTTGATCCAGGTTTGTACGTCGCTCATGGCTGCCTCGTGTGGTGAAAATAAATAAGATGCCGACATTTTATAAGAAAAAGTCGTTGAAGGTTGGGATTAGGCGCGCCCGAACGACGTTTATACCAAAGGCGTCACCCCGGGGTCAGACCCCAATCCACCCAAGTTAAGGATTTTCCAACCTTTTAACATGGTTTTTGGGCCATGTGCTTGTGCGGCTTCGGCCTGGCTTTGCGTGTTTTGGA